>DATHEV010000240.1:0-2700 GCA_035318405.1 Iamia sp. | reverse complement strand
CCCCGGCGAAGACGTGGGTGAAGAACAGCCCGTCGTCGGCCAGCCAGCGGGCGATCCGCCCGAAGAGCACGCCGTGGTTGCGGACGTGCTCGAGCATCTCGACCGACACCACCCGGTCGAACGGCGCCCCCTCGCCGTGGTCGGCCGGGTCGAAGGTCGAGACGTCGGCCGTGATCACGTGGAGGTTGGCCAGGCCCTGCTCGGCGGCCTGCTTCTCGATGTGCTCGCGCTGGGTGCGGGAGTTCGACAGGGCCACGACCTCGCTGCCGGGGTAGGACTCGGCCATCCAGAGGGTGAGGCTGCCCCAGCCGCAGCCCAGCTCGAGGATGCGTTGGCCGTCGGCCAGCCGGGCCCGCTCGCCGTACACCTGGAGCATCGCCCGCTCGGCGTCCCCCAGCGTCTCGATGCCCGGGGCATAGAGGCACGACGAGTACTTCAGGTGGGGGCCGAGCACGAGCTCGAAGAACCGGGTCGGGACCTCGTAGTGCTGCTCGTTGGCCTCGGCCGTGTGGGTGGCGACCTCGCCGGTCCGGAGCTCCTGGACGAGCGCCCGGAAGCGCTCGCTGCGCTCGTCGACCGTGCCGGCCCGCTCGGTGCGGAGCCGCTTGGCCACCCGGCCCCGGCAGGCGGCGTGGAGGACGGCGTCGGGCACCAGCCCGGCGTCGAGCGCCTTGAACGACAGGGTCGATGCGACGTCCCCGACCCGGCTCACGACCTGCCCTCCGGACCACGAGGTGCCTGGCACCTCGTGGTCTTCTCGCCGAGTCCGGGCTTGGTGGCCTTGACCTGCACCAGCGAGACGTACTCCTCGGCGTAGGCGCCCTCGCAGTAGCAGAGGTAGAACTCCCAGAGGCGGAGCAGGGCGTCGTCGTAGCCGAGGGCGCGGGCCTGCTCGGTGCGGGCCGCGAGCCTCTCGTTCCAGGCGCCGAGGGTCTGGGCGTAGTCCTGGGGGAAGGCGTCGATCCGCTCGACCCGGAGGTCGGTGTGGCGGGCCAGGCCCCGCTCGATGACCTCGACCGACGGCAGGCAGGAGCCGGGGAAGACGTGCTCCTTGACGAAGTCGCTGGAGGTCTTGGCCCGCTCGTAGCGGCTGTCGGGCACGGTGATGGCCTGGAGGGCGAGCCGGCCGCCGGGCCGGAGCAGGCGGCCGCAGGTGGAGAAGTAGGCGGGGTGGTCGCGCCAGTCGACGGCCTCGATCATCTCGACCGACACCAGGGCGTCGAAGGCGCCGTCGCCCTCGCGAGCGAGCAGGTCGCGGTAGTCGAGCAGCTCGACCTCGACCAGGTGGCCGACGCCGGCCGCGGCCAACCGCTCGCGGGCCAGGGCGTGCTGCTCGGCCGAGATGGTGCAGGTGGTGACCCGGATGCCGCGCTCGGCGGCCCGCTGGGCCAGCCCACCCCAACCGGTGCCGATCTCGACCAGGCGGTCCCCGGCGCTCAGCTCGAGCAGGTCGAGGAGGCGGTCGATCTTGGCCCGCTGGGCCGACGCCAGGTCGCCGGCGCCGGCGCCGTCGCCCTCGGACCAGAGGCCGCAGCTGTAGGCCATGGTCTCGGGGTCGAGGAAGAGCTCGAAGAAGTCGTTGCCCAGGTCGTAGTGGGCGGCGATGTCGCGGCGGTCGCGCTCCTTGCTCTCGGGGCGGAGCCCGCGGGCCCGGTCGGCGATGGGCCCGGTCAGGGCGTCCCACCGGGTGCGGATCCGGTCGAGGACGTCGAGGTTGCGGATGGCCAGGCGCACCAGGCCGGTCAGGTCGTCGGTGTCCCACCACCCGTCGATGTAGCTGGCGCCCAGGCCGGTGCTGGCCCGGGTCGTGACCTCGCGCCACACCGCCGGGGTGCGCAGCCGGACGGTCACGTCGAGGTCGGTGGGCCGGCCGAACGTGGTCACCGTCCCGTCGGACTCGATCAGGGTGAGCCGGCCGCCCTCGAGCCGGGTCAGCAGCGGCTTGAGCAGGGCGCGGGAGCCCTTGTCGGCGAGCGTCGCCTTCCGGGGCGCGGGCCGGACCTTCGTCGGGCGGATGCGGCCGGCGTGGGACTTCGGGGGACGGGAGGGTCGGGAGACCGTCGCGGTCATGGTCACGTGCTCCGGGGGTGCTTGGCGGGGTGACGGCGGAAGGGGGCGCCCTGGCGCCAGAGGCGGAGGGCGTTGAGGTGGATGCCGGCCGACACGCGGTGCGACGGCAGGCGGTGGTGGAGGAGGACGTGGCTCATCGACCGGCGGTCGAGGGGGCGGCGGTGGAGGACCATCCGGGCCGAGAACACGAGCTGGTCGGTGTCGTCCTGGCGGTGGTCGTCCATCTCGACGACCAGCCGGTTGCCACCGGGTGGGCCGAACCGCAGGACGTGGTCGAGGTCGAGGTCCATGAACGGCGAGACGTGCAGCTCCTTGGCGAAGCGGACACCGGTGGCCTCGGCCTCGATCGGGGACGGCGCGGCCAGGGCGTAGGCCTGGCGCTCGTGCCACGGGGTGTTGGTCACCTCGGCCAGCACCGCCTCGACCCGGGTGTCGTCCTCGTCGAAGGCGAAGTAGAGGCTGATGGGGTTGAAGGTCCACGCCCAGTGGCGGAGGTGGGTCAGCACCCGGATCGGGCCGGTCGGCGCGGCGCCGAGACCGGTGGCCAGGGTCGTCCGGACGGCCCGGTCGAGGGGGACCGCGGGGTCGCCGTGCATGTCGCCCCGCCGGAAGCGGACGGGCGCCGCGTGC
>DATHEV010000239.1:0-2005 GCA_035318405.1 Iamia sp. | reverse complement strand
GGCTACGGCCCGCCTCCCGGCTACGGCCCGCCCCCCGGCTACGGGCCCCCGCCCGGTCCGTTCGGGTCACCTCCGGGCTACGGACCACCCGGCTACGGATCACCCGGCTACGGACCACCCGGCTACGGACCACCCGGCTACGGACCACCGGGCTACGCCCCGCCCGGCTACGGACCACCCGGCTACGGCTGGCCCGGCTACGTGCCCCCCACGCCCAGCGAGCCCATGGCCCTGGGGGCGTTCCTGACCTCGCTGATCGGGCTGGTGATGACGTTCGCCACCGGGTTCTCGATCCTGGCCTGCCCCGTGGGTGCCGTCCTCGGCCACGTGGCCCTGCGCCGGATGGCCGAGAACGGCAAGGGCGGTCGGGGCCTGGCGCTGGCCGGCATCATCATCGGCTGGTTCGGTACCGCCCTGGTGGTGCTCGGCACCGCGATCCTCATCGCCGTGATCTGGGCGGCGAACAGCTGACCGGTTCCTCTAGGACGCCTTCTGCTTGGTGGTGCTCCGCTTGGCCCGCTTCGGCCCGGTGCCAGCGGCGGCGACCAGCTCGGCCAGGGCCGGCTCGACGGCGTCGGCCATGGTCCACACGTCGGGCACCAGCTCCTTGTCGACCATGAAGCCGATGTCGACCGACTCCTGGTAGCTGAACACGGTGACGTTGAGGCCGCAGCCCTCCATCACCGGTCCCATGGGGTAGGCGGCCACGGCCTCGGCACCGGCGAAGTAGAGCGGGAACGGCGGGCCGGGCACGTTGGAGACGATGAGGTTGTGCACCGGGCGGTGGACGTTGGCCAGGTTCATGCTCGAGTAGAGGCGGGACGCCAGGTTGAACACGTTGGGACCGGCGAACTCGGCCCAGTCCTGGAGCATGGTGGCGCCGACGGCGTTGTGCTCCTCCTTGGCGCCCCTCGTGGTGGTGCGGATCGCCTCCAACCGCTCGATGGGGTCGTCGAGCTGGGTGGCCAGCGAGGTGAACAGGGCCGAGACCTTGTTGGACCCGGCGGTGTCGTCCTCGGTGCGGACCGACACCGGGCACACGGCCACGAGCGGCTCGTCGGGCAGGGCGTCGTGCTGCTCGAGGTAGCGCCGCAGCGTCCCGGCGCAGAGGGCCAGGACGACGTCGTTCACGGTGCAGCCGAGGGCCGTCTTGAGATCCTTGACCGTGGCCAGCGGCACCCGGGCGAAGCCGACGTCGCGCCGTCCCGACGTGGGCCCGTTCCAGGGCACCCGCGGGGCGGTGAGCGGGGCCGCCCCGACCAGGCCCTCGGGGTCGCGTCGGGCCTTCACCACCCGCGACACGCTGCGGGCGGTCTCGTTGAGCAGGGGGCCGAGGCCCATGGTGCGCCGTACCTTCGACGTGATGGCGTGGCCGATCAGCTCGGCGTCGGTGGGGACCCGCTCGGACGGCAGCTCGGGCGGGGGACCGGTCACCACCGCGTCGGCGGGGTCGAGGTCGAAGAGGTGGACCATCAGCTCGGACCCGCTGGCCCCGTCGATGGCGCAGTGGTGGACCTTGGACACGACGGCGATGCGGTCCTGCTTGAGGCCCTCGATGACCCACATCTCCCACAGCGGCCGCGACCGGTCCAGCGGGACGCTGGCGATCTGGGCCGCCATCTCGCCCAGCTCCCGTCGGCCTCCCGGGGCCGGCGCCCCCATCCGGCGGATGTGGTAGTCGATGTCGAACTCGGGGTCCTCGACCCACACCGGGTGGTGCAGGTTGAGCGGCACCGACACCAGCCGGCGCCGGAACGGCGGGATGCGATCGGTCCGGGAGGCGATGAAGTCCTTGATCGCCTGGAACGAGTAGCCCCCCGGCATGGTCGACGGGTCGAGCACCATCGTCATGGCCACGTGCATGTGGTGGGTGGGCGTCTCGAGGTACAGGAAGGTCGCGTCGAGCCCGGTCAGTCGCTCCATCAGATGCCCCCGAAAGTTAGAACGTGTTCTAATCTCATGCCGTGGACTTCGACGATACTCCTCGCGAAGCCTCCTTTCGCTC
>DATHEV010000238.1:0-3886 GCA_035318405.1 Iamia sp. | reverse complement strand
AGCACCAGCACCGGGAGCCCGGGCCGCGCAGCGCGGGCCTCGATGGCGACACGCAGCCCCTCGTCGGTGAACGTCGGGGGCAGCCGCACGTCCACCACGGCCACGTCGAGGTCGTCCTCCAGCAGGCTGCGGCGCAGCCCGGCCTCGTCCTCGACGGCGGCGACGATGGTGCAGCCGTTGGCCTCCAGCAGGCGGATCAGGCCGTCGCGCAGGAGGGCCAGGTCCTCGCCGATCACGACCCGCACGGCACCGCCAGGGTCACTCGGGTCGGTCCGCCGGCGGGGCTGTCGAGGTGCATGGTCCCATCGAACACGGCGAGCCGGCGTTCGATGCCCGCCAGCCCGCCGTCGGGGTCGATGCGGGCGCCGCCCCGGCCGTCGTCGGTCACCACCACCCGCAGCACGTCGTCGGACCGGGCCATCACCACATCGACCCGACGGGCGCCGGCGTGCTTGGCCGCGTTGGTCAGGCACTCGGCCACGGCGAAGTAGGCGGCCGACTCGACCGGGGCCGGCAGCCGCTCGCCGATCGCCGCCGTGACGTCCACCGTGAGGGACATCTGGAGGGCGAGCGCCTCGACCGCCCCGACCAGGCCCCGGTCCGACAGCACCGGCGGGTGGATGCCGCGCACGACGGTGCGCAGGTCGGCCAGGGCGTCCCGGTTGGTCTCCTGGGCTTCGGCCATGAGGACCCGGGCCTGCTCGGGGTCGGACTCCATCAGGTCGAGCGCCAGCCCCATGGTCATGCCTGACGCCACCAGCCGGGCCTGGGCCCCGTCGTGCAGGTTGCGCTCGATCCGCCGCAGCTCGGCGGCCTGGACGTCGACGGTCTCGGACCGGGTGGTGGCCAGCTCCTCGACGCGGGCCTCGAGCACCCGACGGGTGGCCGCCTCGGTGGGGCCCAGCACGGCGGCGTCGATGGACGCCTTGGCCCGCATCAGCGGCGGGACGACGACCCACCAGAGGGCGAAGGCCACGCCGGCCAGGAGCCACTGGGCCATGGCCTCGGGGACGGTGTCGATGGTGAAGAGCTCGCCGTAGGGCTGGTCGAGGATCCCGTCCGGGGTCACCCAGACGAGGAACGGATAGATGAGGTACCAGATGATGGCCAGGAAGGCGCTCACTGCGAAGGTGGCCAGGACGAAGCCGATGGTCGACGTCAGGAACAGCCAGAGCACGTCCCGCCACGTCTGCGGGTCCGTGCCCCGCTGGCGCAGGCGGCCCAGGGCAGTGGGCGCGTCGCGCGTCCGGTAGAGGGCGGGCACCGGGCGGCCCAGGGTCAGCGCCGCCATCCGCCGGTGGAGCCCGGCCAGCACGACGGTGAGGGGGAGGCTGACGGCGAGGATCGGGATGCCGGCGGTGACGGGGATGAGGGCGAAGCCCACCACGTCGAGCACGAACAGGGTCAGGGCGAACGGCATCGAGAACATGTGCGCCCACCCCAGCCAGAGGCCGGGGCGCTTGAAGCCGGTGGGCTGGGTGCTCGGCGCGCCATCCATGGGGGCCAGTCTGACGTGACCGGGTCCGGATCACAGGGGGCGTAGACCCCCTCTCGACATGCGGGGTGGGCCCGCTGTGCCGGCCCGCCCGGTCCTTCACGGTGGGCCTGTCGCCCGATCCGGGGCGCCCCGAAGGAGAGGAGCCGTGATGGCTCGCACCCCCCTGACCGTCCGCGTGGCCCGCTGGAGCGCCACCCACCCGTGGAGGTCACTGGGCCTCTGGCTCGGGCTCGTGGTCCTGGCCATCGTGCTCTCGGCCACCGTGGCGCCGAAGAAGGCGACGTCGATCGACATGGCCGCCGGCTCGTCCCAGCGGGCCCTCCGCCTGCTCGACGAGGCCGGACTGGAGGAGCCGGCCAGCGAGCTCGTGCTCGTCACCGCTCGCTCCGGCGACGACCCCTTGGATCGGAGCGCAGCCGATGCTGCCATCGCCGAGGTGACCGCCGGGATGGTGGCGCTCCCCGAGGTCGCGGCCGTGGGCGAGGTGGTCTGGTCCGCCGAGGGCGACGCCGCCCTCGTTCCCGTGCGGATGCGCGGTGACCCCGAGGAGGCGTCCGACGACGTCGAGTCGCTCCGGGCCGTCACCGCGGCCGTGGCCGCCGACCACTCGACCGTGCGGGTGGAGGAGACCGGCGGCGCCTCGGTCGACGCCGCCGTCACCGAGGTCGTGGAGGAGGACCTGGCCAGCGCCGAGGCCCTGAGCCTCCCGGTGACCCTCGGCCTGATGCTGCTGGCCTTCGGCGCCCTCATCGCCGCCGCCGTGCCCGTCCTGCTGGCGCTGACGTCGGTGGGCATCGCCCTCGGCCTCTACGCCGTGGTCTCGCAGATCGTCCCCGACATGGGGACCGTCGCCAACATGGTCCTGCTGATCGGCATGGCCGTCGGCGTCGACTACTCGCTGTTCTTCGTCAAGCGGCAGCGCGAGGAGCGCGAGAAGGGCCTCGGCCCGATCGACGCCGTCGAGGTCGCCGCCGCCACCGCCGGGCACTCGATCCTGGTGGCCGGTGTCGCCGTGATCGTGTCGGTGTCGGCCCTGCTGCTGGTCGGCAACGTGATCTTCTCCGGCCTCGCCGTCGGCGCCATCCTCGTGGTGGCGGTGGCCATGCTGGGCTCGCTCACCGTCGTCCCCGCCCTGGTCGGCATGCTCGGACGCTGGGTCGACCGGCCCCGCGTCCCGCTGCTGTGGCGGCTCACGGCCCGCACCCGGCCGGGAGCCATCAGCGGCCGGCTCGTCGCCCCCGTCCTGCGCCGGCCGGGCGCGGCCCTGGCCGTGTCGGGCGTGATCGCCCTGGCGCTCGCCGCTCCGGCCCTCACCCTCCGCATGGAGGAGTCCTCGCTCGACCAGCTGCCCGACGGCATCGCCGCCGTCGAGGCCCTGGAGCGGGTGCAGGCCGACTTCCCGACCGAGGGCGACGAGGTCGTCGTGGTCGCCCACGCCGCCTCGGGCTCGCCCGCTCGGGTGTCCGACGCCCTGGCCACGCTGGCGGCCGAGGCGGAGGCGTCGGGGCTCTTCGCCCCCGGCTCGTCGGTCGACACCTCGGCCGACGGGCGGACCTTCGAGCTCCTCCTGCCCACCCCCGAGGCAGCCGGCTCCGAGTCGTCGGCCGCCGCCCTCGAGCTGATCAGATCCGACCTCGGCCCGGACCTGCTGGGCGACCTCGGCGGCGTGCGGTGGGAGACAGCCGGTGACGAGGCCCAGTCCCGCGATTCGACCGACCAGCAGTCGTCGGCCCTGCCGTGGGTCGTCGGTGCCGTGCTGCTGTTCACCCTCGTGGTGATGGGTGTGACCTTCCGCAGCGGTGGCGTCGCCCTGCTGACGCTCGGCCTCAACGTGGCGTCGGTGGCGGTGGCCTTCGGTGTCCTCGCCCTGGTGTTCCAGCACGGCTGGGCCGAGGGGCTGCTCGACTTCGAGTCCAACGGCACGGTCGTGTCGTGGATCCCGATGTTCCTGTTCGTGGTCCTCGTCGGCCTCTCGATGGACTACCACGTGCTGGTCCTGAGCCGGATCCGGGAGGCGGCCCAGGGCGGGGCCATGCCCCGGGACGCCGTCGCCGCCGGCATCCGTCAGACGGCCGGCCCGGTGAGCATGGCGGCGTTGGTGATGGTGTCGGTCTTCGGCCTCTTCGCCACCGCCTCGATGGTCGAGATGAAGCAGATGGGCGTCGGCCTCGCCGTGGCCATCCTCGTCGACGCCACCCTCGTGCGGATCGTGATGCTCCCGGCCCTCCTCGCCCTCCGCCCCGGCATCGTCCGCACCATGGCCCGCCGCTCCGCCGCCTCCGACCCCAAGGAGATCTCCTTCGAGGTCCCCGCCGCCGCCTGAACCCCCCCACCTCTTGCCGAACTCGGGGGGAGATGTGCCCCCACACGGTCACATCTCCCCCCGAG
>DATHEV010000237.1:0-4672 GCA_035318405.1 Iamia sp. | reverse complement strand
ACGCCACGAGCGGCACCTTCGTGCGCTCGGCGCGCACGGATGCGGACGGCGGGTACCGGATCCCGTCGCTGCCGGCCGGCGTCTACCGGCTGGCCTTCCGGGACCCGTCCGGGGCGCACGTGACGACCTGGGACCGCAACGGCGACGGCGACGTCATCGGCGGGTTGCCGCCGTACGTGCCGGCGAACGGCACGATGACCTTCGACAAGGAGCTGGAGCTCACGTCGACCCTGGCCGGGATCGTCACCGACGGCGATGCGCCCCTGGCCGGGATCAGGGTCGCCCTCTACCGCGAGGGGGCCGCGGTGCGGAACCTCACCACCGCGGCCGACGGCACGTGGTCGGCGTCGCTGCTCGAGCCGGGCTCGTACACCGTGGGCTACAGCGACCCGAGCCGGACGTTCGTCGCCGAGTACCACCAGGACCGGGCCCGGCTGGCCGACGCCGACGAGATCGACCTCGAGCCGCTCCACGGCACCGACGTCCAGGCGGTCCTCGCCCGGCGCTGAGAAAAGTTGACAACGGGATTGTCAGGTTTGGGTGGTGCCCGTATCCTGCGGGCATGGCGATGGACCCGAACCGCTGGACGCTGAAGACCCAGGAGGCGTTCACGGCCGCCACCGAGGCGGCCCGCACCACCAGCAACCCCGAGGTCACCTCCGACCACCTGCTCCTCGCCCTGCTGGGCCAGGCCGAGGGCGTCGTCCTCCCCATCATCGAGAAGGTGGGCCTCCAGCCCCTGGTGCTCCGGAACGCGGCCCAGGACCGCCTGTCGAAGCTGCCCAAGGCCTACGGCAGCGAGGTCCGGATGGGCCGCGAGCTCACCCAGATCCTCGACCTGGCCGACGCGGCGCGGGTCGAGCTCACCGACGAGTACCTGTCCACCGAGCACCTCCTCCTCGGGCTGGCCGACCGCTTGCAGGTCGGTCGCGACGACCTGCTCACCGCCCTGCGCGAGATCCGGGGCAGCCACCGGGTCACCAGCCAGACCCCCGAGTCGAGCTACCAGGCCCTCGAGCAGTACGGCCGCGACCTCACCGAGGCCGCCCGCCAGGGCAAGCTCGACCCGGTCATCGGGCGCGACGAGGAGATCCGCCGCACCATCCAGGTCCTCAGCCGGCGCACCAAGAACAACCCGGTGCTGATCGGCGAGCCCGGCGTGGGCAAGACCGCCATCGTCGAGGGTCTGGCCCGCCGCATCGTCGAGGGCGACGTACCCGAGGGGCTGAAGAACCGCCGGGTCATCTCGCTCGACATGGGCGGCCTCGTCGCCGGGGCCAAGTACCGGGGCGAGTTCGAGGAGCGGCTCAAGGCCGTCCTCAAGGAGATCACCGACGCCGACGGCGAGGTCATCACCTTCATCGACGAGCTCCACACCATCGTCGGGGCCGGCAAGGCCGAGGGGGCGATGGATGCCGGCAACATGATCAAGCCCATGCTGGCCCGGGGCGAGCTGCGGCTCATCGGCGCCACCACGCTCGACGAGTACCGCAAGTTCATCGAGACCGACGCTGCCCTCGAGCGCCGCTTCCAGCAGGTCTTCGTGGGCCAGCCCAGCGTCGAGGACACCATCGCCATCCTCCGCGGGCTCAAGGAGCGCTACGAGGTCCACCACGGCGTCCGGATCCAGGACGCCGCCCTCGTCGCTGCGGCCGTTCTGTCGGACCGCTACCTCACCGGCCGCTTCCTGCCCGACAAGGCCATCGACCTGATGGACGAGGCCGCCTCCAAGCTGCGCATCGAGATCGACTCGCTGCCCACCGAGATCGACGTGGTCGAGCGGCGCATCCGCCAGCTCGAGATCGAGCGGGTCGCCCTGGCCAAGGAGACCGATGTGGCGTCGGCCGAGCGACTGGCCGCCCTCGACAAGGAGCTGGCCGACCTCTCCGAGCAGTCCTCGGGCATGAAGGCCCACTGGCAGGGCGAGAAGGAGGCCATCGAGGATATCCGCGAGCTCAAGGAGTCGCTGGAGGCCCGCCGCTCCGAGCTCGAGCGCGAGCCCGATCTCGAGAAGGCCTCGGAGATCCGCTACGGCCAGATCCCGGCCCTCGAGAAGCAGGTCGACGTGGCCACGGCCCGCCTGGCCGAGCTCCAGGAGACGAAGCGGATGCTCAAGGAGGAGGTCGACGAGGACGACGTCGCCGGCATCGTCGCCTCGTGGACCGGCATCCCCGCGGCCCGGATGATGGAAGGCGAGATGGCCAAGCTCGTCCGCATGGAGGACGTGCTCCACGCCCGGGTGGTGGGTCAGGACGAGGCGGTCACCGCCGTGGCCAACGCCATCCGCCGCAGCCGGGCCGGGCTGTCCGACCCCGACCGTCCCATCGGCTCGTTCCTCTTCCTCGGCCCCACCGGCGTGGGCAAGACCGAGCTGGCCCGCACGCTCGCCGAGTTCCTCTTCGACGACCCCAAGGCCATGGTCCGCATCGACATGAGCGAGTACATGGAGAAGCACACCGTGTCCCGCCTCATCGGGGCGCCTCCCGGCTACGTCGGCTACGGCGAGGGTGGCCAGCTCACCGAGGCCGTCCGGCGTCGGCCGTACTCGGTGATCCTCCTCGACGAGATCGAGAAGGCCCACCCCGACGTGTTCAACGTGATGCTCCAGGTCTTCGACGAGGGCCGGCTCACCGACGGCCAGGGTCGCACCGTCGACTTCACCAACACCGTGCTGATCATGACCTCGAACCTGCCCGGCGACCCCCGGGACTTCTTCAAGCCCGAGTTCATCAACCGCATCGACGACATCGTCCGGTTCCGGGCGCTCACCGAGGACGACCTGGGCCACATCGTCGAGATCCAGCTCGAGTCGCTGCGCAAGCGGCTGGAGGAGCGGCGCATCAGCCTCGAGGTCGATGCCGAGGCTCTGGCCCTGCTGGCCAAGGAGGGCTTCGACCCCGCCTACGGCGCCCGCCCGCTCAAGCGGGTGATCCAGCGGGAGGTGGGCGACCGTCTGGCCATCTCGATCCTCGAGGGCAAGGTCACCGACGGCGACACCGTCAAGGTCGCCGTCGACGACCACAGCGACATCACCGTCACCATCTGACGGGCCCGAGGCCGGTCGCGGGTCAGACGTCGGCGCCGGCGCGCAGGGCGTCGGCGAGCCCGCCGAGGCGGCCGAACACCCGAGCGAAGGCGACGTGGTCGGCGTAGTCGTGCGACTCGACGATCTGGCCGTCGCGGACGCGGGCGACGACCGTGAACGGGATCGAGAACGGCCGGCCGCCAGCCGTGCCGGCGTAGCGGAGCTCCACCACGGCCACCTCGGGGTCGACCGTCTGGTGGACCACCGCGCCGGCGGGAGCGAAGGCGTCGCTCCGACCGGAGAGGGTCGGAGCGTCGGCGAAGTGGTGGCGCAGCTCGGCTCGCGTCCGCAGCGGCGTGTCGCCCAGGGGGGAGAACGGGTGCCGCACGTCGGTCTCCTCGTCGTAGAGGGCCGCCAGGTCATCGAGCTGCTGCGCCCGCTCGGTCGGGTCGAGGCCACCGGCGACGAGCCGGCTGACGGCGAGGGCGACGGCGAGCACGACGTCGCCGGGTGAGGTGGTGTCCATCGCTCAGGTCCTTTCCGGAGTAACCACTCCGGAACCCTAGCGGAGTGGCGACTCCGTCTACGCTCCGTCGGACTCGCAGCCGTCGGAGGTCAGGTCAGGTGCGGCAGGACGCGCGGAACAACCGGGAGCGGATCCTCCAGGCCGCTGACGCCGTCTTCGGCGAGCACGGCGCCGCCGGGTCGACCGAGGAGGTGGCGCGCCGCGCCGGCGTGGGCATCGGCACCGTGTTCCGGCACTTCCCCACGAAGGAGGCCTTGCTGTCGGCGGCTCTGTCCCGGCACCTCGCGGCGCTCGGGGCCGTGGCGGAGCAGGCGATGGACGCGCCCGACGGCGCCACCGGGCTCCGATCGCTGGTCGAGGCGATGGTCCGCACCGGCGGGTCGAAGGTGGCGCTGGCCTCGCTCCTCGACCCCCTCCCACTCGACGCCCGGACCGCGTCCGAGGAGCTCCGCCGATCGGTCGGCGTCGTCCTGCGGCGGGCGAAGGCCGAGGGCGCCGTGCGCCCGACGGTGACGCTCGATCAGCTCTACCTGCTGATCCGGGGCCTCTCGCACGCCTCGGCCATGGCGCCACCCTCGGCTCGGGCGCTCCGCGGGGCCACCGACATCGTCCTCGCCGGACTTCTCGTCGACGCCTCCGAGGGCTGACGCCGGATCCGAGGCCCACGAGGTGCCTGGCACCTCGTGGGCGCCCGGGGCCGGGCTCAGGTGCCGCGGTCCCAGACGGTGATCTGGGCCGCGAAGCCGTTGTGGGCCCGGCGGTGGAAGGCCACGTAGCGCCCGTCGGCCGAGGTCGTCGGGGACGACTCGTCGGTGTCGGTGGAGCCGATGTGGGCGACGGCCCCGGTGGCCCGCTCCCAGACGAAGACGTCGGGCGAGTCCACCCTGTCACCGGGGAACAGGCCGTTGGCCCAGGAGGTGAACGCCACCGTGGCGCCGTCGGCGGCGATGTCGGCAGCGGGCGTGGCGTTGTCGCCCTCGGCGATGACGGTGACCACGCCGGTGGTGCCGTCCCGGAGGGAGAGCGATCCGGCATCGACGCCGAAGGTGGCGTAGGCGACGTCTCCGTCGTCGGTGATGTCGAGGAGGCTGACATCGCCGCCGGCGATCTCGGTGGTCCCT
>DATHEV010000236.1:0-8804 GCA_035318405.1 Iamia sp. | reverse complement strand
GACAGCTCGCCGAAGCCGTACTGGACGATGTCGCCGCCGTCGCCCTCCTTGAGCCGGCGGACCGAGTCCACCACGTCATCGGAGATGACCCGGGTCCCCTCCCACGCGGGATCGGTGACGGTCGAGGACACGACGTACTTGTCCATGGCGTTGATGTGGTCGCTGTAGGGGTCGCCGGACCGGGTCGGCCACGACGCCGCGAACACGTCGTAGGTGCGGCGCCCCATGAGGAGGACGTCGCACGACAGCAGCAGATCGACCTGGATCTGCCCACCGGCGTCGTCGGAGCTGCCCAGCGTCGGCCAGTCCTGCGGCTCCTCGATGACCCCGTCGAGGGTGATGTAGGTGGAGTTGACGATCCTGCGCATCGGTGGTCCTTCGTTCGGTTCGATTGGTGAAGCACGAGCGTGGACCGGATCGGTGAGCCAGGACAGGTCCGATCCGGGCGTTCAGGAGTGGACCGGTTTCCGACGGCGGGTCGGTCGGTCGGGGCAGGATGCCGAGGTGGCCGGTCCCCCCTCGCTCGACGCCCTGGTGCGGCGGTCGGCCGACCCGGCCCGCGTGGACCTCGTGCTCGACCGGCTGGGATCGGACCGACGCCAGCGGCTGGCGGCCGACCCCGGCCTGGCCCGCGCCGTCGTGGCCGTGGCCGGCGCCAGCGGGTGGATGGGGCGGCTCCTGGTGGCCGATGCGCAGGCCCTCGCCGTGCTGGCCGACCTCGACCGGCCCGGCCGTGACGACGGGGTGGCCGACGGGCCGACGCTGGCCCGGTGGTGGCGCCACGAGCAGCTGCGCATCGCCGCCCGCGACCTGACCGACCGCGACCCGCTCGAGACGACGATGGGCCGGCTGGCCCGGGGCGCGGGCCGCCTGTTGGGCCACGCCCTCCGGCTGGCCGAGGCCGAGCACCTCGCCGTCGTGGGCCTGGGCAAGGCCGGCGGCAACGAGCTGAACTACGCCTCCGACGTCGACGTCGTCCTGGTCGGGCCCACCGGCGACGAACACGACCGCGACGCCGCCCGCCGGGCGCTCACCCTGGCTCGGGCCGCGCTGCGGGTCGACGTCGACCTGCGCCCCGGCGGACGCGACGGCGCCCTGGTTCGCACGGTCGAGGGCTACGCCGCCCACTGGGCGCGCTGGGCCGAGCCGTGGGAGCGCCAGGCCCTGCTCAAGGCCCGACCGCTGGCCGGCGACCCCGGCCTGGGCGCGGCCTTCGCCGAGGCCGCCGCCGAGGCGCTGTGGGAGCGGCCGTTCGACGCCGACGCCCTCCACTCCGTCCGGGCCATGAAGGGCCGGACCGAGCGCCACGCCCTGGCCCACGACGGTGCCGACGACGTCAAGCGCACACCCGGGGGCATCCGCGACATCGAGTTCTCGGCCCAGCTCCTCCAGCTCGTGCACGGTCCGCTCGACCCGGCCCTGCGGGTGCGGGGCACGCTCCCGGCCCTGACCGCCCTGGCCGACGGCGGCTACGTCGACGACGGCGACGCCCGCTGGCTGCGGGCCTCCTACCGGCTCCTCCGCCGGGTCGAGCACGGCGTCCAGCTCGACGAGGGCCGCCAGGTCCACGCCCTCCCGGCGGCCCGCGGCGACCGCGAGCGGCTGGCCCGCGTGCTGGGCCTGGCCGACCGACCCCAGGCCACCGCCGTGGCCGAGCTCGACCGCGAGGTGGCCGCCTGCCGGCAGACGGTCCGCAGCATCCACGAGCGGCTCTACTTCCGCCCGCTGCTCGAGTCGTTCACGCGGGTTGACGCCCCCCTCGCCCCGCAGGCCGCCGCCGCCCGCCTCACCGCCTTCGGGTTCGGCGATGCCGAGCGCACCCGCCAGGCCGTGACCGAGCTGACCACCGGGCTGACCCGGTCGTCCCGTCTCATGGCCGCCCTCCTGCCCCTCGTCCTCGACTGGCTGTCGGCCGCGCCCGACCCTGATCAGGGCCTCCTCGCCCTCCGCACCCTCGTGGCGGCCGACGCCCGGGCGGTGGCCACCGCCTGCCGGGAGCCGCCCGAGACGGCCCGCCGGCTCAGCCTCCTCGCCGGCACCAGCCCCCTCCTGGTGCGGGGGCTGGTGCGCGCCCCCGACCTGCTGGCGCGGCTCGGCGGGCCCCAGGACGACGACCGGGACGCCACCGTCCGACGGGTGTGCGCCGCCGGGGCGCGGGGCGACGACGGGGCGACGGTGCGGCCCGCGCTCCGGCGGGCCGTGCGCCGGGAGATGACCCGTATCGGCATCGGTGAGGTGCTCGACGGCCGGCCGCCGCCGGCGGTCGGGTCCGACCTGGCCACCGTGGCCCACGCCGCCGTCGACGTCGCCCTCGAGGTGGCCGACCCGCAGGTGCCCCTCGCCGTGCTCGCCCTCGGACGGCTGGCGGGCGGCGAGCTGGCCTACGCCTCCGACCTCGACCTGCTCCTCGTCCACGACGCCCACGACGAGGCCGGACGGGAGGAGGCGGTCCGCGCCGGCGAGGTCGTGCGGCGCGTCCTGGTGGGCACCGCGCCGGCCGACCGGGTCTACGAGGTCGACCTCGACCTGCGTCCCGGCGGCCGCAGCGCCACCCTCGTCCCCAGCCGAGAGGCGGTCGTGGCCCACCTCCGCCGCTGGGTCGAGCCCTGGCAGCGGCTGGCCCTCACCCGGCTCCGACCGCTCTCGGGTGACGCCGATCTCGCCGCCCGCCTCCTCGCCGACGTCGAGCCGCTCGTCTGGCGCCCGCCCGACGAGGCCGACCGGCGGGCCGTCCGGCGTATCAAGGCCCGGGTCGAGGCCGAGCGCATCCCGCCCGGCGAGGACGCCCGCTTCCACCTCAAGCTCGGGCCCGGCGGCCTGGCCGACATCGAGCTGACCGTGGCCCTCCTGCTCTGGGAGCACGGGATTCGGGACCCGGCCACCAGCACGGGGATCGCCGCCCTCGCCGCCGGCGGCCACCTCACCGCCGGCGAGGCGGGGACCCTCGAGGCGGCCCACGCCTTCTGCGAGCGGACCCGCAACCGGTGGACGCTGGTGGCCGGCCGGGGCCACGACGCCCTCCCCGGCGGCGACGACCTCGTCACCCTCGCCCGCGCCCTCGACACCACCGCCCCGACCCTGCGCGACGACTACCTCCGCCTCACCCGCCGCGCCCGTCGCGTCGTCGAGCGGAGATTCTACGGCTCGTGAACGTCTCGTCACTCGTTCGCTGGCGCTCACTCCGTTCCTCGAACTTGCGGTGCTCGCTGCGCTCGCGCTGACTGCCCCGGAGCCGGACGCCTCGTTCCTCGGCGCCACGACTCCTCTGCGGGGGGCGACCCCCCGCACCCCCCAGCGGCTGCGCCGGGCCGCTGCCCCTCCGCCTCCGCCTCGACTCCGATGGTCCACGTTCCGGAGGCCGGGATGGGATGGGAGCGCGATGCTCTTGCCGTGGGCGACATCGGACTGTTCAAGCGGCGACCGGGGGGCTGGACCGCGGGTCACGCGTACCCGCGGACGCACCGCACCTACGAAGCACCCGACAGCGGGTGGTTCGAGGAGATGCCGACGCCCAACGACCTCCGCCTGCTGCTCGACGTGCACTGGGAGATCCACGTCCCGGGGTGGCCGCCGTACGAGATGCGCGAGGTCGGGCGGCGCGCTCCTCGCTGGCTCATGCCGTCGAGCTTCGTGGGCAAGGGCAAGCGGGTCTGGCAGCTCCGGCTGCGGGGGACCGGCGGGCTGCTGGCCGACGTCGGCGTCCCCTGCCTGATCGACCCGCGGGACCGCACCCGTCTGTGGTTCGACTGGGACGCGGCCTACGCCCTCCACGTCCCGGCCTGGGACCGAGCGTCGGGCGTGGAACGAGGCATCGACGAGCGCAAGGGCGGCATCGACGCCGTCGTGGGCAAGGTCCTCACCCCGTTCCGGGCCCCGCTCGACCCCCGCGACACCGAGCACGTCGACGCCGCCATCGCCGCCGAGGAGGACCAGACGCAGCGGGCGCAGGCCGAGGGCGCCCTCTACCTCCGGGCCGTCAACATGGGCTTCCTGCCGCCCAAGCCGTCCGAGCACCAGGCGGTGATGGACCACCTCCGCTGGTGCGTGCACACCTTCGCCCACGGCCCGACGGCACCGGCCACGGTCGTGTCGATCACCCCGAGCGGGCGGTCCCTGTGCCGCACCCCGGTGTACGAGCTCCACCTCGACGTGGAGGACGCCCCCGCGCCCCGCCGCATCGTCCACCACGAGGTCATGAACGACGCCTGGGCCGCCCGCCTCCCCGCCGGCGCCCGCATCACGGTCGCCGTCGACCCCCACGACCCGGGTCGCCTCGCCCTCGACCCGCCGGACTGACCCCTCCCCCTTGAGCGAACTCGGGGGGTTTCGTGACCCTGGAGGGTCACGAAACCCCCCGAGTTCGGGATCTGGCAGGCTCGCCGGTCGTGACATCCGAGCCGGACCTGACCGTCGCCTCGCCCCTCCAGGGGCTCGTCGTGGAGGTGCGGGTGGCCGTGGGCGACGTGGTGCGGGCCGGCCAGGTCGTGGCCGTGGTCGAGTCGATGAAGATGCACCACGACGTGGCGGCCGAGGCGGCCGGCACCGTGACGGCGGTCGTCGTGGCCGTCGACGACCAGGTCGCGGCGGGGGCGCCGGTGATCGTGCTGGCTCCTGGCGGGGCGTCGACGGACGATGCCGTGGCCGCCGTCGACCTCGACCTCGAAGCCTCGCGGGCCGACCTGGAGGAGGTCCTCACCCGTCACGTCATCGGTCTGGATGCGGCCCGGCCCGAGGCGGTGGCCAAGATCCACGGCCGGAGCCGGCGCACGGCGCGGGAGAACATCGCCGACCTCGTCGACGAGAGCAGCTTCGTCGAGTACTCGCCGCTGGCCATCGCCGCCCAGCGGCGCCGCCGGTCGCTCGAGGACCTGATCGCCCGCACCCCGGCCGACGGTCTCGTCGGCGGCATCGCCTCGATCAACGCCTCGCTGGTGGGCGCCGACCGGTCCCGCGCCGTCGTCGCGTCCTACGACTACATGGTCCTGGCCGGCACCCAGGGCCACCAGAACCACCGCAAGAAGGACCGCCTGTTCGAGCTGGCCGAGCGCCAGGGCCTCCCCGTCGTGCTCTTCGCCGAGGGCGGTGGCGGGCGGCCGGGCGACACCGACACGACCCAGGTCTCGGGGCTCGACTGCCTGGCCTTCAACCTGTTCGGGCGCCTGTCGGGGACGGTGCCGCTGGTGGGCATCGGCTCGGGCCGGTGCTTCGCCGGCAACGCCGCCCTGCTCGGGTGCTGCGACGTGGTGATCGCCACCCGCGAGGCCAACATCGGGATGGGCGGGCCGGCGATGATCGAGGGCGGCGGGCTCGGCGTCTACGACCCGTCCGACATCGGCCCGACCGACGTGCAGAACGCCAACGGGGTGATCGACGTCCTGGTCGACGATGACGCCGCCGCCGTGGCCGCCGCCGCCCGGTACCTGTCGTACTTCCAGGGTCCGGTCCCGTCGTGGACGGCGGCCGACCAGCGGGCGCTCCGCCACCTCGTCCCCGAGGACCGGCTGCGCGTGTACGACGTGCGGGCCGTGCTCGACGCCCTGGTCGACGAGGGCTCCCGCATGGAGCTGCGGGCCGGCTTCGCCCCCGGGATGGTCACGTCGCTGGCCCGGATCGAGGGGCGGCCCTTGGGACTGGTCGCCAACGACCCCCGGCACCTCGGTGGCGCCATCGACAGCGCCGCGTCCGACAAGGCGGCCCGGTTCCTCCAGCTGTGCGACGCCCACGGCCTGCCGGTGCTGTTCGCCTGCGACACGCCCGGGTTCATGGTCGGACCGGCGTCGGAGGAGGCCGCCGCCGTGCGCCACATGAGCCGGCTGTTCGTCACCGGCGCCAACCTGTCGGTGCCGTGCGCCACGGTGATCCTGCGCAAGGCCTACGGGCTCGGGGCCCAGGCCATGGCGGCGGGCTCGTTCAAGGCGCCGGAGTTCGTGATCGCCTGGCCGACGGGCGAGCTGGGCGGCATGGGACTGGAGGGGGCGGTGCGGCTCGGCTACCGCGACGAGCTGGCCGCGGCGTCCTCGGAGGTGGAGCGTCAGGCCCTGTTCGACCAGATGGTGGCGGCCGCCTACGAGCACGGCAAGGCCCTCAACGTCGCCGCCCAGCTCGAGATCGACGACGTCATCGACCCGGTCGACACCCGCCGCTGGATCACCACCGCCCTGCTGTCGGCCCCCATCCCCGCCGACCGCCCGCGGCGCCCCAACATCGACACCTGGTAGCTCCGGCCACCCCCGCCCCCCTCCCCCCTCCGGAACTTTGGACGAAACCACGCCACATGCGGCGGAGTTCGTCCAAAGTTCGAGTCGCCGACGGCCCGGGGGTTCACAGGGCAACTCGCTATTGTTACCATGGGTAACATGTTGGCTTCGATCCTGGCCCAGACCCCGAGCGCCGGCGGGGCACCCGTCGGCGAGATCGTCGGTGCCTCCGCCGTGGCGCTGGCCTCGATCGCCGTGGTGGCGGTCATCGGCGTGGCTCACCGCCGGCGGGGCGTGCTCGACCCCCTCGTCCAGATCATCGAGGAGAGGACGGGCCGGCCGGCCTGGTCGATCGTGCCCGTGCAGGTCACCCTCCTGTCCCTGGCCATCGCCGTGTGGGGCTACTACTGGGACGTCTCGTGGCACATCGACCGGGGCCGCGACCAGGGCGCCTTCGCCAACCCGGCCCACTGGTTCATCATCATCGGCCTCGACGGCATCGCCTTCGCCGCCATCCTCGCCATGGTCCTTGGCGACGACCGCAGCCCGTCGGCGGTCAAGATCACCAAGAACTGGAAGGTCCCCGTCGGCGGGATCATGCTCAGCGCCTGCGGGCTGATCGCCCTGGCCGGGTTCCCGCTCGACGACATCTGGCACCGCCTCTTCGGCCAGGACGTCACCGCCTGGGGCCCGACCCACATCCAGCTCATCGGCGGCGCCTCGCTGGCGACGCTGGGCTGCTGGGCGCTGCTCGTCGAGGGCGCCCGCGCCATGCCCGGGACGCCGCCGAGCCGCTTCGCAAGGATCAGCGAGCGGTTCGGCGACGTCATGCTCGCCGGCGCCTTCCTCGTCGGCCTGTCGACGCTCCAGGTCGAGTTCGACTTCGGCGTGCCCCAGTTCCGGGCGCTGTACCACCCGACCCTGCTGGCGCTGGCCGGCGGGCTGGGCCTGGTCGCGGCTCGCATCCGCCTCGGACGCGGTGGCGCCCTGATGGCGGTCGGCGGCTTCCTGGCACTCCGCGGCCTGCTGAGCCTGGGCGTCGAGCTCTCGGGCCGCTCGACGTTCCACTTCCCGCTCTACATCGGCGCCGCCCTGGCCGTGGAGGCCGCCTTCGCCGTGCGCCCCAAGGGTCGCCAGGTCACCACCGGCGCTCTGGCCGGTCTGGGCGTCGGCACCGTCGGCATGGCCGTCGAAGCGCTGTGGTCGCAGGTGTGGATGCCGATCCCGTGGTCGACGGCGCTGCTGCCCGACGCCATCGTCCTGTGCGTGGTGGCCGGGACGGCCGGCGGCGTGCTCGGTGGCCTGGTCGGTCGGGCCCTCGCCCCCGAGGCCGAGGAGCGCGAGCCGGTTCCCCGGTGGATCGCCCCCGTGGCCTGGCTGGGCACCGTCGGCGTCATCGCCTTCTGCCTGCCGATCGGGGCGCCCGAGGGCTGGTCGGTCGACGTCGTCGTGGGCGAACGCCGCACCGTCGAGGGCGTCGAGATGGCCGACCTGACCGTCACCCCGTCACCCGGCGGGGCCGCCGACGCCGCCCGCGACGGCGTGCTGTTCAACGTCTTGTCGTGGCAGGGCGCCGGCGACGGTGACGACGGGGGCTCGGCCTTCGTCGACCTCGAACCGGTGGGCGACGGCTCCTACCGCACGGCCTCGCCCGTGCCCGTGAGCGGCGAGGCCAAGACCATGGTCCGCCTCCAGACCAAGACCGACATGGTCTCGGCCGCCGTCTTCATGCCGGCCGACGAGGCCCTCGGGCTCGAGGCCGACCGGGCCGAGGACGGCGAGATCGCCTTCCTGGCCGACAAGCAGAACCTCCAGCGCGAGGCCCGCACCGACCGGGTCGCGCTCGAACGCACCGCCTACGTCGTCATCGCCCTCCTCGCGGGGGTCTGGATGGTCGCTCTCTCGTGGGGCCTGGCCCGCCTCGACCCCGCCTCCGGTACCCGCCCCGACCCCGAGCTCAGGACGTCCCGCGCCCCCGCCCCAGCCTGAAGACGCCGATCTGGCGGGTGGTGCGGGCCTCGTAGGTGGTCATCTGGGGGATGGTCTGCGTGACGGCGGGCCAGACGCGGGCCTTCTCGGCGTCGTCGAGCAGCGTGGCCGTCACCGGGAACGTCTCGCCCCGCATCAGGACCTCGGCGTGCGGGTCGGCTTCGAGGTTGTGGCGCCAGGCCGGATGCTGCTCCTGGCCCATGGCACTGGCCACGACGAGGAGGTCGTCGCCGTCGCGGTGGTAGGCGAGCTGGACGGTGCGGGGCTGCCCGCTCCTCCGACCCGTCGTGGTGAGGGCCAGCATCGGCAGCGTCGGCTTCCCGGTCAGGGTGAACCGCCCGCCGGTGGCCTTGAAGATCCTCGGGTCGACCTTGGCGGCGACGTGCCTCACGGTCCACGACCCCGCCCTCGTCGCCGAGAACCGGTTCACCAGCCGTGCGTACCCGCCGCTCACGACGCATCCCCCAACGCCCGCAACCGCTCCTCCAACCCCGGCTTGGACAGGAACACGAACTTCCGATCGTCCGACCGCTTCTCCAGCAGGCCAAGATCGGCGAGGCCGAGCAGGTCGGTGCGGGCCGTCTGGTAGGTCACGCCGTGCAGACCCTGATGCTCGGC
>DATHEV010000235.1:0-3628 GCA_035318405.1 Iamia sp. | reverse complement strand
CCGACGCGTGGAGCGCCAACCGGGTCGCCACCTCGGCCTCGGAGCCGATCAGGTTGGTCAGCCGGCCCAGGTCGAGCGGGACGGCGGCGGCCGCCGCGTCCCGGTCGCCGGCCCGCCACAGCTCCTGCACCCGGGCCACCTCGTCGGTGTAGCCCAGCCGGCCGAAGGCGTCGTTGTAGAAGTTGCGACCGCCCGAGCCCATGGCTCCGATGGTGAAGGCGTAGCCTTGGGCGTGGCGAGCCACGGCGGCCGCGGTGGCGGCCCCATCGGCGGTCAGCTCGACGGCGACGGGGGCGACCAGGTCGAGCTCGGCGAGGCCCCGACCGGCGGCGGCCGCGCCCTCCCGCAGGGGGGCCAGGACGACGTCGGCTGCCTCGGGGACGAAGGCGTTGCCCAGCCAGCCGTCGGCGGCCTCGCCGGTGAGCCGGAGGTTGGCCGGGCCCATGGCCGCCACGTAGACGGGCACGGGGGCCGGGGCGACGAGCGGCCGGAGGGCGCGGCCGGCGCTGTCGGGCAGGGGCAGCGGGTAGATCTCGCCGTCGTGGGCCAGGCGCTCGCCCCGACTCACGGTGCGGACGATCTCGATCGTCTCCCGCGTCGTCTGCACCGGCCTGGTGAACCGCACGCCGTGCCAGCCCTCCATCACCTGCGGGCCGGACACGCCGATGCCGAGCATGAAGCGGCCGCCCGACAGCGACTGGAGGCTGAGGGCGCTGGTGGCCAGCAGGGCCGGGCTGCGCGACCCGAGCTGGACGACGAACGTGCCCAGGCCGATCGTCGTGGTCTGGGCGGCGACGTGGGCCAGGCCCGTCAGGGCGTCGTAGCCCCACACCTCGGGCACCCACAGCGAGGCGACTCCCAGCTCCTCCAGCCGGCGGGCGTGGGCCGCGGCGTCGGGAGCGTGAGGATCGAAGAGGACGCCGAGCCGCATGGCGGCCGACGGTACGCCAGTCAGTTCAGTTGAGCAACGGACTGCGCTACCGTCCGACCATGCGCTACCGCGACTGCCCCACCGTCGAGGCCTCCGAGCGGATGGCCGTCGACGTCGACATCGCGTGGGCCGCCGTCACCGACATCACCCTGCCGACCCGGTTCTCGCCCGAGATCCAGTCGGTGGCGTGGCTCGACGGCGCGACCGAGCCGGTGGTCGGCGCCCGCTTCGAGGGCCGCAACCGCAACGAGCACCTGGGCGAGTGGACCACGACGTGCACGGTCGCCGAGGTCGAGACGCCCCGCCGCTGGACGTGGGAGGTCAGCGCGGGCGGCGGCGAGGCCTGGTCGACGTGGGGCTTCGAGATCGACCCGGTGCGGGACGGCGTGGTCGTGCGCCAGTGGATGCGGATGGGGCCGGGCCGCTCGGGGCTGAACATCGCCATCGACGCCATGCCCGACCGCGAGGGCCGCATCATCGAGGTCCGCCTGGCCGAGCACCGCGCCGCCATGGCCGCCAACCTCGCCGGCCTCCGCGCCGACCTCGAGGCCTAGACCGACAGGCGCGGGGCGGCGACCGCCAAGCCGTCGCCCTCGAGGACGATGGCGACGAGCCCGGCATCGGTCCCGGTGGCGTGTCTCTCGCCCGTCGCCCAGTGCGCGGCCTGCATGGCCCGGATGGGCACCCGGACCCCGTCGTCACCCGACACCCAGCCCTCACCCGTGACGACGCAGAGGAGCTGGCCGCCGACCGCGGGGTGCTCTCCGATGCTCTCGCCCGGGCCGAGGTGGACGCACGCCGCCCACGCCGTGCCCTCGGGGTCGGTCAGCGGCGTGAGCACGAAGTCGCTCGAGTGGGCGTCGATCCGGCGACCGGCGTCGCGGCTGAAGGAGTGGAGCTGCACGGCGACGAGCATGGCGGACCCGGCCGACCCGCGCCCGCCCCGCCCTAGACCGGGCGGGGACCGGTCGGACCCTGGCGGGCCCGGGCGAACAGCACCACCACGGCGACCGTCAGGGCCACGACGACCACGCCCACGACGACGGGCCCCAGCAGCGAGCCGTCGTCGTCATCCGCCGCGCCCGGGGGCGGTGACGAGGTCGTGGTCGTGGCCGGCCCGTCGGGTGACGCCGCCTCCGCCCCACCGAACGTCACCGGGTCGGCGCCGGGATCGCCTGCGGACGGGGCGACATCGGAGACGACCACCGGGTCCGGCGTCCCGTCGAAGGCGACGATGTCGACGGGCGCCCGGACCAGGACCTCGACGGGACCCGGCACCAGCGCCGCCGGGACGGGGACGTCGACGGTGAAGGCGAGATCGGCGTCGGCCGCCCCGATGGCCACGACGTGGTGGCGGCCGTCCTGCACCAGGACGACCTCGATGCCGTCCAGCGGGAGCCCGAGGACGCCCTGCCCCGGCGGTGGTGGGCCGGTGTCGTAGCAGGAGCCGCCCCACCCCGTCCCCTCGATCCGGATCGTGTCGCCCCGATCGATCGGACCGGTCGGGTGGGAGAACGCCGGCCCCACGCAGTCGGCCCCTGCCGGGGACGGCGCGGCCAGACCCACGAGGGCGACGATCACGGACGCGAGGACGACACGGCGGCAGGCCACGGCCGTCTCCGACGCCGGGACGGGGGCCGGGGTTCCCGCGGCGACAGGCCATGCTGGTGGCCGTGGCCGAGCGCAGCGAGCGAACCAGACGGGACGGGCGGTCCGACGGCGGACCTTACGGAGCCGTCAGCGTTCATCGGTGCTCGGCGACGGCGAGCCGGCCGGACGTCCCCTGACGATCGACGGTGCACCGATGAGCTGGACGATCGAGGGGGCCTTCGCCGCCGACGGGGCGGTGTGCGTGCGGGGAGCCTTCAGCCCCGCCGAGGTGGCGCGGGCGACCGACGCCATCGAGGCCACGCTGGCCGACCTCTCGCCCACGGCCAAGCGGGCCAGCGGCGACGACGACGGCGCCTTCGTCGAGGACTTCTGCCGCTGGGGCGAGATCCCCGCCATCGAGGAGCTGGCCCGCACCTCCCCGGCGGCCGCCATCGCCGCCGAGCTCACCGGTGCCGAGGTCGTCCGGTTGTACCACGACCACGTCCTGGTGAAGGAGGCCGGCACCCGTCAGCGCACCCCGTGGCACCAGGACCTGCCGTACTACAACGTCGACGGCCGCCAGCTGGTCAGCATGTGGATGCCGGTCGACCCCGTGCCCCGGGCCTCGTCGCTGGAGCTGGTGGCCGGCTCCCACCTCGGCCCGTGGTTCATGCCCCGGACGTTCCTCGACGGCCGGGCGAAGTGGTTCCCCGAGGGGGCGCTCGCCGACCTGCCCGACATCGACGGCGACCCCGACGCCCACCGGATCCTGGCCTGGGACCTCGAGCCCGGCGACGCCGTCTTCTTCCACATGCTCAGCCTCCACGCCGCCGCCGGGTTCCCGGGGCCGGGTCGGCGCCGGGTGCTGTCGTTGCGGTTCCTGGGCGACGACGCCATCCACGCCCCCCGCCCGTGGGCCACCTCGCCGCCGTTCCCGGGGCTGGCCGACGAGCTCCCCGCCGGCGCCCCCCTGGACCACCCGCTGTTCCCCGTGCTCTGGGCCGCCTGATGGAGCGGACGCCGCTGTCCGGCCGGGTCGAGGCCGGCCGGGCCTTCGCCGCCACCCGCCGGGTCCGGTGGGGCGATGCCGACCACCGCGGTCGGCTC
>DATHEV010000234.1:0-5509 GCA_035318405.1 Iamia sp. | reverse complement strand
ACCGGCGTGCCCCGGGCGGCCAGGCCCCGGGCCGTGTCGAGCACGGCGGCGTGCTCGATCGACGAGATCGCCATCGGCCCCGGGCGGGTCGACGCCGCACCCGTCAGGGCGGTCACGTCGGCCTCGGTGCCCCCCGAGGTGAAGACGACCTCGCCCGGCCGACAGCCGACCAGGGCGGCGACTGCGTCCCGGGCGTCGTCGACGGCCCGCCGGGCGTGGCGGGCGGCGGCGTGCGACCCCGACGGGTTGCCGTGGTGGACGGCCAGGAAGGGCACCATGGCCTCGACCGCCTCGGGCCGCATCGGCGTGCTGGCGGCGTGGTCGAGGTAGGTCGCGACGACGGGGTCCGGGGGCACCCCGCAACGCTACGCGAGGAGCTCGCAGGCCAGGCTGTTGATCGCGGTGACCCGGCGGTTCTCGCGGATGAGGTTCTGGTCGAGCCCGTTGGTCAGGTAGCAGATGCTCAGCCCGGTCTCGGGGTCGGCGAAGGCGCTCTGGCCGCCGGCGCCGCTGTGGCCGAACGCCCGGGGCGAGGCCGTGCGGCCGAAGCCCCGGCGGTGGCCGAGCCCGTCGTCGCCGTTGACGACGAGGCCGCCCCGCGTGCGGTTGGCCGGGACGCCGAACATGTCGGGGAGGGTGTTGCGGACGGTGCCGGTGACGTCGGCCCGCACCTCGGACTCCCACAGGCCCTTCGGGTCGTGGAGGAAGGCCTGGTAGAGCAGGGCCAGGTCGGCGGCCCGCACCACGCCGCCACCGCCGGGCACGCCGACGGCGCGCGCCTCGGGCGAGTTGAGCGTCAGGAGGGCGCCCAGGGCCACATCGGGCGGGATCAGGGCCGCGATGTCGACCCGGACGCCGAAGGCCTCCTCCATCTCGTCGGGCGTCGGGACCTGGCCCACGCCGACGGCGTCGATCACGTCGCCCTGGTCCTCCAGCGGGATGGCCAGCAGCCGGGGGAGGCCCAGCGGGTCGGTGACCCGGGCCTGGATGGCGTCGGCGTAGGGCCGGCCGTCGAGCGCCTCGATGATCTCGGCCACGACCCAGTGGGCCGCGGTCGGGTGGTACATGAACGTCTCGCCCGGCACGAGGGTCAGACGCCAGCGGGAGAAGGCCTCCTGCCGGCCCTCGCGGGTGTCCCAGCGGTTCGGCCCCAGCGGGGCGTACGGAAACCCGCCCACGTGGAGCAGGACCTGCTCGACGGTGACGTCCTCCTTGCCGTTGGTGGCGAAGGAGGGGACGTAGGTGGCGACCGGCGCGGTGAGGTCGAGCGTGCCCTCGCCGACGAGCTGCCAGGCCGCCGACCCGACCAGCGCCTTGGTGCAGCTGAACGGCACGAACCGGGACTCGGGTGGCGCGCCGAAGGTCTCGTCGACGACGACCTCGCCGTCGAGGCCGATGGCCACCTGGACCGCCGGCAGCAGGCCGTCGTCGACCTCCTTGCGGGCACGGGCGAGGAACGTGGTGACCTTGGCGTCGTCGAGCACGCCGAGAAACTACGAGACCGGTAGACGCCGCGCCTCGGCCTCGGCCAGCACCGCGGCCGGGCGGGCGACGGCCACCAGGACCCGCGACGCCGCCTTGGTGTCGAGCTGGCGGCCGGCGCGGACGGTGACCGGTAGCTCCTCGGAGGTCTCGAGCTCGAGGGCCAGCCCGGCGGCGCCGAGCGTGAGGTCGAGGCCGTCGCTGCCGGCCGGCGCCGGGCCCAGGCGCACGATCAGCGGCCGCGGGGCCATGACCGAGTCGGGCCGGCTCACCGGGTCGTGGACGACCACGCCCGAGGGGACGAGCACCAGCCAGCGCCGGGCCAGCCCGTGCAGCGACCGCACGCCGAACCACACGACGGCGGCACCGGCCAGCGTCAGGACGCCCCCGGCCACCCACTGGCGGGCGGCCAGGAGGAAGGGCCCGGTCACGGCGGCGGCGGCCACGCCGACCCAGGTCGCCAGGGCCAGCGTCGTGAGCGGGAGGGGCGTGCGGAGGGCGAAGCGGCGCTCCGAGCCGTAGGACGAGCCGTCGACGAAGGCGTCGCCGAACGAGGGGGCGGCGGTGGCGGCCACGGCGACGGCGGCGGCCATCACGGCGACGATGCCGCGCACCACCTCGTCGTCGGGGCTGCCGGGCCCGGCAGCCCAGCCGGCGGCCACCAGCGCGGCCGGGACGCCGACCCGCACGACGGTCAGGCTGCTGGCCCGGGGGACCAGCAGGGCGACGAACACGACGGCCCACAGGCCCCAGGCCAGGACGGTGCCGAGCGCCTGCACCGACCCCGACCGGGGGTCGAGGGCGGCGCCGAGGGCGGGCCCGGCGGCCAGCGGGAGCACGAGCCAGACGGCGCGGGCCACCCACACGGCGGGCATCGGGACAGGGCGGGCGCTCATGGGGGGCCTGAGATTTGCCCACCGAGGCAGTGGCTGGCTAGTCCTGTAGGTCTCCGAAGGCGGCCGCGGGGTCGCCACAACCGCCAGGGGGAACCGTGAACGGCGGAGACGCCACCCACGGGACACGGGACAACCACATCGATCCGATGCCCTTCGGGATCGGCACGCCCACCGCCGTGGGCAGCCTGCCCTTCGTCGACTCCGACGAGGCGGTGGCCTTCGTGCTGGACGCCCTGCCGGAGCTCCCGGCCGCGCCCACCCTGCCCCGTCGGGACGCCCGCGAGGGCATGATCGCCCAGGCCGCGTGGGGGATCGCCGGCGTCGACGTCCGCGCCGACGGCTCGCTCGCCCTCATCCCGTCGGCCCTCGACCCCGAGGCGCCGCTGGGCGACCCCGGCCTCGCCGGCGCCCCCTTCGCCACCCTGCGCACGTTCCTCGCCGCCATCGAGGGCCGCACCGAGCCGGTCAAGGTCCAGGCCACCGGGCCCGTCACCCTGGCCGCGGCCCTGGTCCGGGCCGGCGCCGAGGCCACCGTCGCCTGCTCCGTGGCCGCCACCGCCGTGCGGTCGCGGGCCCAGGCCTTGGCCGACGCCGTCGCCGCCGTGGCCCCCGACGCCACCATCGTCGCCTTCCTCGACGAGCCCGCCCTGGTCGGCGGGCCGCCGGCCGAGCTGGCCGACCCCGAGACCGTCATCGACCTCGTCTCCGGGGCCCTCGCCGTCTGGGAGCCCCGGGCCATCACCGGCGTCCACGTCTGCGGGCCCAGCGACTGGCGGGCCGTGCTCCAGGCCGGGCCGCGCATCCTCTCCGCCCCCGTGGGCGCCGACCTCACCCTCGGTGCCGGCCCGCTGGCCACGTTCCTCGAGCGCGACGGCTGGATCGCCTGGGGCGCCGTGCCCACCGACCGCCCGCTGGGCGAGTCGGCGTCGCACTGGTGGCGGGAGCTCTCGGCCCAGTGGTGCGCCCTGGTGCAGGCCGGCTGCGACCCGGTGCGCATCCGGCGCCAGGCGCTCGTCACGCCGGCGTGCGGGCTGGCCCTCCACGACGTGGCCCAGGTCGGGCTCGTCCACGAGCTGACCCGCAAGCTCGGGCTGCGGATCCACGACCAGCTGGCCGGCGTCCGCCTCTCCGTCGGCGCCTGAACCCCTAGACGAAGCGAACTCGGTGGGAAACACGCCCCTCTGGGGGCGCATTTCCCACCGAGTTCGGGTCAGAGGCGGCGGAGGGCGGCGGCGAGGCGCTTGAGCGTCCCGACCTTCTCGGTGTCGCCCTGCTCATCCGCCTGGAAGGCCACGTCGAGGGCCTCGATCTTCTTGGCCTTCTTGCCCGTGGGGACCTCGGCCGAGTCGTCGATGAACTGGGCGTAGAGGTTCTCCAGCCAGGCCGCGTTGGGGTCCTGGGTGGTGTCGGCGGAGGTGGCGGCGAAGAGGTCGTCGTCGTGCCGGCTGGCGATCGGCGCCGTCGGGTCGTGGAACCCGGTGATGCCGGCCAGGCCCGGGGCCAGGTCGCCGCTCAGGTCGGAGGACGGGGCGTGGATGGGCCGGTCGGCCTCGCGGACGGCGGTGCGGCGGGGGAGGAGGGCGTCGTCGGGAGCGGCCTCGGGTCCGCCCATCCCGTTGGGGACGTCGAGGCGGGGGCCGAAGCTGACGGACAGGTCCTCGTCGTCGTCGGTGACCGGGTGCTCGAACGGGTTGCCGGCGGACCAGGCGTCCCAGGCGTCGTCGGGCGCCTCGGCCACCTCGTCGGCGACGCGGTCCAGGTCGATGGTCTGCTCGGTGGGGTCCTCGTCGACGATCTCGTCGGCCGGGGCGAAGGGGTTGGCGCCCGGGGCCGGGGCGAACGGGTCCTGGCCCTCGACGACGGCATCGAACGGGTCGCCCTCGGCGGCGGCCTCGTCCTGGGGGGCGGCGGCGTCCTCGGCGGCGGCCATGCGCTCGGCGGCGCTGGGCTCGTGGTAGTCGGCGTCGTCGGCGAAGGGCTCGGGCACCACGTCGAGGAGGCCGGCGCGGGCGAGGCGGTGGACCACCATGGCGGTGGAGTACCGGCCCCGGCCCATGGCCGTCGCCAGCTCGTCGATCGTGCGGGGCCCGGACAGCGAGGCGACCAGCTCCCAGTCCTCGCGGAGCAGGGTGACCTGGGAGGCACCGTCGGGGAGGGTGCGGACGGGGCTGACCCAGGCCGCGGTCGACGGGACGATGTCGCTCATCTCGTCGACGTGGCGCACCCGACGGCGGACCTCGTTGACCACGGCCTCGACGTTGAAGCCGCGGGACGGGCCGATCCAGTGCATGGTGTCGGGCTCGAAGTCGAAGCGGCCGTCGCCCTCACGGAACAGGGTGATCAGCGGGTCGTAGATGACCGACAGGACCACGGAGGCCATGAGGTCGGGGTCGATGCCACCGTGCTCGATCAGGAGCTCGCCGACGCGGGGGGAGTCGCCGGCCTCCTCGACGGCCCGGCTCCAGGCGTCGGGGCTGACCCGACCGGGGCGGACCAGCGCCGTGGCCAGGGCGTCATCGGTGCCCTCACCGCGGGCGAAGTACAGCTGCCCCTCGTTCAGGTACACCGTGCACCCGGCGCTCCCGGTGAACCGGACGGCGCCGGTCTTCCCGGTCGAGGACAGGACGCGCAGGGCCCCGGCGGGGGAGTAGTCGTCGAGAGATCCGTTGAGCGCCATGTGATCAGAGTCCGGTGCGAGGGCGGGACGGGGGCTTCACCTGGACTCTGATCGGCCCTGGAGGGGGCTCCTTGAGGGCTTCTACCACGCTCGGTGGCGAAAACGATGGATTCTGACCGCACTGGGCGTTGGGGAGACCGAGGGGCCCGGCTTCCGTATGCTCGCCCTCGTGGACCTGGAGGAGGCGCGAGCCCGACACGACGACCTGGCCCGACGGGTCCGCGATGCCCGGTACCGCTACTACGTGCTGTCCGACCTGGCGATGGCCGACGCCGACTTCGACGCCCTGCTGCGCGAGCTGGAGGCGATCGAGGAGGAGCACCCCGTGCTGCGGACCCCGGGGTCGCCCACCCAGCAGGTCGGGGCCCCGCTCGACGACGCCTTCCCGCCGTTCACCCACCTCGAGGCGATGCAGTCGCTCGACAACGTGTTCGGGCGGGACGAGCCCCAGGCG
>DATHEV010000233.1:0-3256 GCA_035318405.1 Iamia sp. | reverse complement strand
GGCGATGGCCGGGAAGGCGTCGGCCTCGGGCTCGCCGCCGTCGAGCGCCCACAGCGCCTTGCGGGCGACGAGGCGGGCGCCCTCGAGCTCGGTGGCCACGTCGGCCAGCTGGTGCTGGATGGCCTGGAACGACCCGATGGGGACGCCGAACTGGCGGCGCTCGGTGGCGTAGGCGACGCCGAGGTCGAGCGCCCGCTGGGCCAGGCCGACCAACCAGGAGGCGGTGAGGGCCCGCCACTCGTCGGCCAGCCGGACGTGGGCGTCGACGGCCGCGGGACCGGTGGCCAGCACGGTGTGCCAGGCGTCGGCGGGGACGTCGGCGGCGGCCAGGGAGCTCATCGTCCGCGGCGTGGGCCAGTCGTCGACCCCGACCTCGCGGCTCTGGTCGGCGACGACGAGGTGGTCGCCGTCGAGCACGAGGGCCGAGCTGGCGGCTCCGGCCCCGGGGACCAGCGCGCCACCGGGTCGGGGCGAGGCGACGACGACGGCGCCCTCGGCCACCGCCGTGGCCCGCTCGTCCTGGCCCAGGGCGGCGAGCGCGCGCCCCGCCACGGCGACCTCGACGATGGGCACGGTGGCCAGCGCCGCCCCGCACTCCTCGAGGGCCACGCCGAGCGAGGCCAGCGTCGAGCCCCCGCCGCCGACGGCCTCGGGCAGGGTCATGGCCGGGATGCCCATCTCGACCAGGGCGGCCCACAGGACGGGGTCGTGGCCCTCGGCTTCGGCCTCCCGCACCTGCTCGGGGCCGGAGAGCTTGGCCAGCAACCGGGCCACGCTGTCGCGGATCAGCTCCTGCTCATCGGTCAGCGTCAGGTCCACCCCCCGATGCTAGAACCCGTTCTCGTTCAGCCTCTCACCGGCGGGCGGAGAGGTCGTTCCGGGTGCGGGAAACCACCGGACCGGTGGGTTTCCGCACACAGAACGGATCCTTCAACCCGTCAGGGCGTCGGGGGCGGGCCAGGGGTTGGGGGCGCAGGGGGCGATGCCGAGGGTCTGTTGGACCATGACCGGCGCCAGCACGCCCGGCCCCGGACAGGGCTCGTGGTGATGGCCCAGCACATGGCCCAGCTCGTGGCTGACCAGGTACTCCCGGTACGAGCCGAGCGGGAGCTCCGACGGCGCCGCCCCCTCCAGCCAGCGCTTCCCGTTGATGATGGCCCGGCCCTCCTGGGCGCAGGAGACGTCACCGTCGGTGTCGAGCGGGTAGCAGAGCAGGTCGACCGTGGCCGGCGTGGCCAGGGTGACGGTCATCTCCGCCTCGGCGCCGGTGACGCGCTGGAGGGAGATGCCGTCGGCCGACGTCCAGCCCCGCGGGTCGGAGAGGATGCGGTCGACCTCGGCGGTGAACTCCTCGATGGCGACCCCGACGCCCTCCTCGACCTCGACCCGATAGGTCCGCAGCGGGCCCTCGCCCACGGCCGGCCCCGACGGGGCGGCGTCGGGCACGAACACACCGGTCGACCGGGTGGTCGGGGGCACCGTCGTCTCGGCGGCCGCCTCGGTGGTGGCCCACGGGACCGTGGTCGTCTCCGCCGTGGCGGAGGGGGCCGACGGACTGTCGCTGTCACGGGCCCACAGCCCGAGGGCGAGAGCGCTCACCACCACGAGGAAGGCGGCGGCCAGGCTCCGGCGGCGGAGCAGCTGGGCACGGGTCGGGCGACGCATGTGTGCCCCCCAGCGTGCCACGATGACCCCCCGTGGAGCCTCTCGGTCGTCGATCCCTGCTCATCGGCGCCGCCGCGACCGTGGCCGCGGTGCGGATGCGCTCGCTGCTCGCCCCGCTGCCGGCGGGGGCCGCGCCGCTGCCCGACGACCCGTTCACGCTGGGCGCCGCCACCGGCGACCCGACCTCGTCGGGCTTCGTGGCCTGGACCCGCCTCGCCCCCGATCCGACGAACGGTGGCGGCATGGCGCCCGACGCCGTGCCCGTCGACTGGGTGGTCGCCCGGGACGCGGGCATGGCCCAGGTCGTCCAGAGCGGCACCACCAGCGCGGTGGCCGAGCTGGCCCACACCGTCCACGTCGACATCACCGGCCTCGCCCCCGACGACGAGTGGTTCGTCCAGTTCGCCGTCGAGGGCTGGCAGAGCCCGGTGGCGCGTGGCCGCACCCTGCCGGCCTCGGGCACGACCCCGCTGCGCTTCGGCTTCGTGTCCTGCCAGAACTACCCCGTCGGCTACTACACCGCCCTGCGCGGGCTGGCCGGAGAGGACCTCGACCTGTGGCTCCACCTCGGCGACTACATCTACGAGAACGGCGGCACCGGGCCGGTCCGGTCGCAGGGCCCCGACGAGGTCTTCACCCTCGACCAGTACCGGAACCGCTACGGCCTCTACAAGAGCGACCTCGACCTCCAGGCCGCCCACCAGGCCGCACCCGTCGTCGCCGTGTGGGACGACCACGAGGTCGACAACAACTACGCCGACGAGGTGGGGTCCAACGGCCAGACGGCGGCCGAGATCCGCGACCGCCGCACCGCCGGCTACCGGGCCTGGTTCGAGCACCTGCCGGTGCGTCTGACCGCCCCCACCGGCCCCGACCTCCAGATCTACCGCAGCTTCTCCTGGGGCGACCTGGCCACCTTCCACATGCTCGACGGCCGCCAGTACCGCGACCCGGCGCCGTGCCAGGCCGAGCTGGCCGAGGCCGACCTGCCGATCGTCGACTGCCCGGCGCGGCTGGGCGAGGACCGCAGCATGCTCGGCGTCGAGCAGCAGCAGTGGCTGGCCGACGGGCTGGCCGCCTCGGGCGCGGTGTGGGACGTGATCGGCCAGCAGACCGTGTTCGTGCCCATGCCGATCGCCGGTCTCTACAACCCGGACCAGTGGGACGGATACCCGCAGGACCGCCAGCGGGTGTGGGAGCTGCTGCGGGCTCGGCTCAACCCGGTGATCGTCACCGGCGACATCCACGCCGCCGGGGTGGCCCGCCTCCACCACGACCTGGAGGACACCGCCACCGAGCGGATCGGCACCGAGCTGGTCGGCACGTCGGTGTCGTCGACCTTCCCGGTGGACGACCAGGCCGAGCTGGCCGAGACCCTGGTGGGCGAGCTCCCCTACGTCGAGTACATCAACGTCCGCCAGCGGGGCTACACCGTCGTTGACCTCAGCGCCGACACCATGCGCTACGAGTACAAGGTCGTCGCCGACCCGACCGTCCCCGACTCGGCCGTGTCCACCGCCCACACCGGCCAGGTGCCGGCCCGCGTCGCCGCCGCCGTCGACCCGCCGCCCGCGGCGCCGCCGATCGCCCC
>DATHEV010000232.1:0-3363 GCA_035318405.1 Iamia sp. | reverse complement strand
CACCGACACCCCGCCGCCCCCACCGGGCGACCCCTCCCCCGCCCCGTGGGTGACCTACGAGGGCCAGGCCTTCCACCGCCACGCCGTGACCCACGCCTTCGTCACCGGCTCGTTCCTCGACCTGGGCCCGTCGGTCGACTGGATCCGGCTGCGGGTGCCGGTGGTGGCCGGCGAGGAGCCCAGCCCGCTCCAGCGGGTCGCGGCGGCGGCCGACTTCGGCAACGGCGTGTCGGCCGCCGTGCCCCACGAGAGCCACACCTTCATCAACCCCGACCTCACCATCGCCCTGGTGCGCGAGGCGGTGGGCACCGCCGTCGGCATCGAAGCGGTGACGCGCGTCGATGACGCGGGCGTGGGCAGCACCGAGACGGTGCTGTGGGACGAGCGCGGCCGGTTGGGCCGCGCCGTGCAGACGTTGCTGGTCGAGCCCCGCTGACGCGGAAGGGCCGCCGCCCAGGGCCTACGCCCGGCTGGCGGCCAGGTTCCGGCGCTCCGCCTCGCTCAGGCCGCCCCAGATGCCGTGGTTCTCACGGATCTGGATGGCGTACTCCAGGCAGGGCGACTTCACCGGGCAGGTGCGACAGATCTCCTTCGCCCGTACCTCGCGGGCGGCCTTCTCGTCCCGCCTCTCGAAGCTGGATGGCGGATAGAAAACGGCTGAGTGCGGACCACGGCAGGCTGCTCGCAGCTGCCACTCGTCCTCGACGCGCTGTGCGCTCACTGGCGACCCCTTCCGGGCTCGGCCCCACTGGGGGTGAGGAGCCCACCACGGGTGGATGCGGGGACAGGGCCTGTCCCTCGGAGGCCTTCGACGTTAGGACCGAGGTCACACCGGGACAAGGGAAACCTTCGCGAGCGCGACGTTCCCTGTCGCGAGCGGCACTACTCCTTGCGGGCGCGCTCCCGGTGGTCCTTGGCGCCGCCCTCGAGGGGCTCGACCTCGAGCAGGAGGCCGTCGACCTCGACCACCCGCACGGCCTCGCCGGCGGGCACGGGGGTGGCCCGGTTGGTGCGAGCCCGCCACGGCGCGCCCCGCACCCGCACCACGCCCTCGGGCGCGACCTCGGTGACGGCCTCGCCCTCCTCGCCGATCATCCAGCCGCGACCGATCGTCGGGGTCGAGAAGCGGGTGCGGACCATCGCCGGCATGGCGCCGATCACGAAGATCAGCATCCCGGCGATGCCGACGAGCAGGGTGATCCACGAGAGCGAGAGCCCCTCGTAGAGCGAGAACGACCCCACGACCAGGGCGGCCGTGCCGACGCCGGTCCACACCCGGGGCACGCCCGTCTGCACGTCGACGGCGTAGGCCACGACGGTGAGCACCAGCAGGCCCACGGCCCAGCCCCGGGCCGGGAGGTTGGCCAGGCCGTAGCAGCCGAGGATCGTGCAGGCGGCGCCCACGACGCCGGCCACGCCGATGCCGGCGGTGAACAGCTCGAAGACGATCAGGGCCAGCCCGGCCAGCAGCAGCAGGTAGGCGACGGCGGGGCTGGACACGGTGTGGAGGAGCTGGTCGACGATGGGCAGCTTGGAGAAGACGGGGATCGAGTCCCCCGTGACCTGGCGCTGGGGCCGGCCCTCCTCGTCCTCGACCACCTCGGTCTCCACCCCGTCGAGGTCGATCAGGAACGTCCCCAGGACGGGTGCCTCGCGGGAGGCCAGACCCAGGTCGAGGGCGGTGTCGGAGTCGACGGTGCCGTCCTCGATCCGGTCGAGGTTCTCCTGGAACGCGGGGGTGAACCGCTCGGGGTCGACGACCGGGTCGCCCAGGTCGCCGAGGCGACTGCCGGGAGCCACGCCGACCTCGCAGGCCACGGCGGCGATCTGGGCCACGCCCTTGGTGGCGCGGGTGCCCGACGGCCCGACCCAGACGGCGACGGGCACATCGGCGGTGCGCACCCGCTCGACCAGCTCGGCCACCCGCGCGTCGGACACGACGGTGCCCTTGCTGTTGACCTGGAGCACGAGCCAGGAGACCTCGGCGTCCTCGGCGTCGTCGATGCTGCGGTCGACGAAGCGGGCCAGCACCGGATCGAGCAGCCCGCTGACGGTGACGACGGCCAGCCGGCCGCCACCGGCCTCGGCCCGGTCCCCGCACGAGGGGGTGTCGGCGCCGGCGTCCTGGGCGCCCGCCGGGCCCCCGACCAGGGAGGCGAGCGCGAGGGCCACCAGGGAGAGGCCCAGCGCCAGAGCACCGGTCCTCCGGGTGGTGGTCGATAGCCTGCGCACCGAGATGCCTCCGATGTGTGGACGACGGTGACGGACGCCGCGGGTGCGGACCCGTTCTTCACCGCGTCTCGGGTCGTCATCGTCGCCGGGAAGGGCGGAGTCGGCAAAACGACGGTGGCGGCGGCCATCGCCCTGGCGGCCGCCCGGCAGGGGCTGCGGGCCCTGATCGTCGAGCTGGAGGGCAAGTCCGGGCTCGCCTCGATGTTCGGCCGGGAGCCGCTCGACTACGAGGAGGTCGTCCTGGCCTCCGAGCCGGACGGGGGCAGCGGTGGCGAGGTCCGGGCCCGCACCCTGACGCCCGACGACGCCCTCATCGAGTACCTCGACGACGCCGGGCTGGGCCGGCTCTCCAAGCGTCTCGTCAGCTCGGGGGTGGTCGACATGGTCTCGACCGCCGTGCCCGGGCTGCGCGACATCGTCGTCCTGGGCAAGGTCAAGCAGATCGAGCAGCGCATGGCGCAGGGCGACGAGACGGCGCCCGACCTCATCGTCATCGACGCCCCCGCCGCCGGCCACGCCATCACCTTCCTGCGCTCGGCGCGGGGCCTGATCGACGCCGTCCGCGTCGGGCCCATCCGGTCGCAGGCCACCGACGTCCAGGCCATGCTCTCCGACGCCGCCCGCACCCAGGTCGTGCTGGTGACGCTGCCCGAGGAGACGCCCGTCAACGAGCTGGTCGAGACGGCCTACAGCCTCGAGGACGAGGTCGGTCTGAGCCTCGGCCCGGTCGTGGTCAACGGCCTCTACGCCGAGATCGACGGTCTCGACGCCGACCCGGCGAAGGCGGCCAAGACGGCGGGGACGGCGCTGCGCAAGGGCGAGGCCGCGTCGCTGGCCGAGGCGGCCGACTTCCGGCGACACCGCATCGCCCTCCAGGCCGAGCAGGTGGCCCGTCTCGACGAGGGCCTGCCGCTCCCCCAGATCCGGCTGCCGTTCCTGTTCGAGGCCGAGCTCGACCCCGCCGGGCTGGCGATCCTGGCCGACGCCGTGCTGGCGGGGCTGGCCGCGGCGCCGACGGCCACGACGTCCGCGGCCGCCGAGGCCTCCGGGGAGCAGGCGTGATCGAGCGGCTGGTGCCCGACGACCTGGGCCAGCTGGTCGACGAGGCCGAGATCGTCATCTGCTGCGGGT
>DATHEV010000231.1:0-3464 GCA_035318405.1 Iamia sp. | reverse complement strand
CCCGCCCGGATCGAGGGCACGGCCCACGTCGACGGGTCGTGGATCAGCCCCGGCGCCGTGATCCGGGGCACCGTCATCGACTCGATCATCGGGCCCGGCACGGTCGTGGAGCGCGACGCCGAGGTCCGCCACAGCGTGCTGTTCGACGACGTCCGGGTGAGCCGCGGCGCCGCCGTCTCCCGGGCCGTGCTGGCCGAGGACGTCTGGATCGGGGCCCGGTCCCGCATCGGCGCCCCCCACGCCCGCCGCCCCGTCCTGGTCGGGGCGTCCCGCCGTCTGGCCGCCGGCACCGAGGTGGCGGCCGGCACCCACCTCGACCCCGCCCACGACGAGCCGCCACTCCGCTGACCAGGGGCGGCTCCCGCCACCTGCGAGCATGACGGCCGTGCGCCGCCCGTCCGCCCTCGTCGCCACCGCGGCGGCCGTCGCCCTCCTTGCGGTCGGCTGCACCGACACCGAGCCGACGGCCGTGGTCCGCGACGGCGGAGGCGGGGCCGGCACGACGACGACCACGACCGACGACGCCGACGGTCCGACGACCACGGCCGATGGCACCACCCCGACCCGGCCCACCGGCGACGACATCGGACCCGACCAGCCCGCGGACCACGCCGCCCTCTCGACCTGGCAGCCGTGCGCCGGCTCGTTCGAGTGCGCCACGCTCACCGTGCCCCGCGACTGGGCCGACCCCGAGGGCGACACGCTCGAGATCGCCGTGACCCGCCACCCGGCCGAGGGCGAGCGCATCGGGTCGCTGCTGCTGAACCCGGGCGGGCCGGGGGCATCGGGCGTCGACTTCGTCCAGGGCTTCGTCGGCAACGGGCTGCCCGACGGGCTGGCCGAGCGCTTCGACGTCGTCTCGTGGGACCCCCGGGGCACGGGCGGCACCAACCGCATCGACTGCACGACCGACGAGGAGTGGCTCGATCCCGACGCCGACCCGACCGTGGAGGACCAGGCCGACATCGACGCCATCCGGGCCGAGGCCGAGACGACGGTGGACGCCTGCCTCTCGGACTTCGGCGACCTGCTCGGCGTGGTCGGCACCCGGGCGACCGTCCGCGACCTCGACGCCCTGCGCGGCGTCCTGGGCGACGCCACCCTCACCTACGTGGGCTACAGCTACGGCACGACCATCGGCATGGAGTACCTGCGGCTCTACCCGGACCGGGTGCGGGCCATGGTCCTCGACGGCGTGTCCGTCCCCGGCACCGAGCCGATCGAGGACGCCCACGTCCAGGGTCAGGGCTTCGAGCGGACCCTCGACGCCTACCTGGCCGGGTGCGCCACCCGCTCCACCTGCCCACTGGGTGACGACCCCAAGGCCACCCTCATCGACCTGGTCGCCCAGCTCGAGGCCGAGCGGATCCCGGCGTCGTACCAGCTGGGCGACGACGCCGAGCCCCGTGAGGGCGACCTCGGCATCGGCGAGCTCTACGTGGCGGTGGCGGCCTCGCTCTACGACGACGCCGCCTGGCCCACGCTCGACCAGGGTCTGGAGGAGGCGCTGAACTCACCGGCCGAGGGCCGCACGCTGCTCGCCATCCGCGACCAGTACCTCGGGCGGACCGCCGATGGGGCCTGGTTCGACGACGCCGACGCCCGGGGCATCATCCGCTGCGCCGACCAGGTCGAGCGGTCGGTCGAACCCGAGGGCGACCTCGGCCTGGTCGCCGACTGGGCGGCTGAGCTGCCCTTCTGGGGCGCCTGGTTCGCCTCGAACCTCCCCGGCTGCTGGGGCATCCCCGCACCCGTCGACCCCCTCCTGCCCCTCGACGACGGCGACCTGACCGGCGTGCCCCCCGTCGTCGTCATCGGCACGACCAACGACCCGGCCACACCCTACGAGCAGGCCGAGGAGGCGGCCGGCGTCGTCGAGGGCTCGGTGCTGGTGACCTACGAGGGCGACATCCACACCGCCTACCACTCGATCTCCGACTGCGTCGACGACGCCGTCACCCCCTACCTCGTCGCCCTCACCGTCCCCGCCGCCGGCCTCCGCTGCTGAACCTGCCGAACTCGGTGGGACAGGTGCCCGAAACCGGTCGTCTACCCCACCGAGTTCGCTGGATGGTCAGGTCAGACCTCGGGGCCGTCGCCGCTGACGAGACCGACGAGGCCCCGGCGGCCGTCGACCCCGAGCTCGGCGTAGGCCCGGTGGAGGTGGTTCTCCACGGTGCGGGTGGAGATGCCGAGACGCTCGGCCACCTCCTGGTTGCTGAGGCCCTTGGCCGCCAGCAGCACGACCTCCCGCTGCCGGGGCCCGAGGACGGCCAGGGCGCCGCCGGCCACCACCGGCTGGTCGGCCCCGCCCTCGCAGCGAGCGGCGCTGCGGGCGGCGCGCTCCTCGGCGGTGCGGGCCAGGCCCCGCTGGCCCAGCCGGGCGGCATCGGCCACCACGGCCCGGGCGATGACGACGGCGGTGCGCGCCGCGCCGGCCCGGTCGAGCGTCTCGGCCGCGGCCAGGCGGCCCTCGAGGTCGCGGGCCAGCACCGCCTGCCCGTCGGCGATGCGCGCCGCGTGCAGGTCGCCGTCGACCAGGCCCTCGGCCTCGGCCAGGCCCTCGGCGGCGGCGCCGATGGCCCGGCGGGACGACCCGCTGGTCACGATCTCGTGCCAGAGCGCGACCGCCGCCCCCATGGCGCCGTCGTTCCGCGCCTCCTCGGCCCCCTCGGCCAGCAGGCGCTCGGCCGCCGTCAGCTCGCCCCGGGCGGCCAGCAGCGCGGCGCGGAGCCGGATCTCGTCGGCCACGACGAAGCGGTCGTCGACGGGCTCCTCGGCGTCGAGCAGGTCGAGCGTCGAGGTCACCTCCTCGGCGTCGGTGGTGCGACCCTGGGCGACGAGGGCCAGGCCGAGGGCGATCAGCGACCACCGCCGGCGGCCCCGGGTCTGGAGGTCGCGCTCGAGGAGCCGGGCCTCGCGGAGCCAGCGCTCGCCCGACACGGCCCGACCCGCCTGCTCGAGCACCCGGCCGCGGGCCCAGGCCGACACGGCCTGGCCGGTGAGGAAGGCGGCGGTGACCGAGCGCCGGTAGGTCCGCTCGGCCTCGGTGTCGGCCTCGGCCAGCCGCCCCGCCTCGGCCAGCCCGACGGTGCGGGTCAGGAGCAGGTTGGTGGTGAAGGTCGACCGCCCGAACCCGTCGGGCAGGTCCTCGAGGGCGGCCAAGCCCTCGTCGGAGACGACGACGGCCTGCGCCGGCCGGCCCACGCCGATCAGCCCGGCGGCGAGCGCCCACGCCGCGCGCGCCCGGACCCGGGGCGGCGGTTCGGTCTCGAGGATGGCCTCGGCCTCGGCGACCGCCGTGGCCGCCGACCCGGAGAAGGCGGCCAGGGAGGCGGCGTCGGCGGCCAGCTCGGCCCGCCGCTCCCCCACCATCGGCGTCCCCGCCACCGGCGACCGGCCCAGGGCCTCGGACACCTGTTGGAGGAGGGCGCGGGAGTCGCCGTGGCGACCCAGCCCCCAGG
>DATHEV010000230.1:0-5984 GCA_035318405.1 Iamia sp. | reverse complement strand
GCGCACGATCATGCGGAGCGTCATCAGGTTGTCGGCCATCGAGAGGCCGTCGGTGTAGCGGAGGTCGATCTCGTGCTGGGACGGCGCATCCTCGTGGAACGAGTACTCGACGGGGATGCCGGTGGCCTCGAGACGGCCGATGGTGGCGCGGCGGATGTCGCTGGCCGAGTCGAACGTCGTGAGGTCGAAGTAGCTGGCGTGGTCGAGCGGGATCACCGCTCCGGCGTCGTCGGACTTCAGGTAGAAGAACTCGACCTCGGGCGACGCCATGAACTGGAAGCCGGCGTCGTGGGCGCGTGAGAGGTTGCGCCGCAGCACCTGGCGGGGATCGCCCTCGAACGGGGTGTCGTCGAGGTTGACCAGGTCGCAGAAGATGCGGGCCGACAGGTCGCCGCCGTCGCCCCACGGCATGAGCTGGAAGCTGGTGGCGTCGGGGATGGCGAGGACGTCGGACTCCTGGATGCGGCTGAAGCCGTCGATGGCGCTGCCGTCGAACTGCATGCCCTCGTCGAAGGCCGACTCGAGCTCGGCCGGTGAGATGGCGAAGGACTTGAGCTGGCCCACGACGTCGGTGAACCACAGCCGGATGAGCCGGACCCCTCGCTCCTCGACGGTGCGCAACACGTAGGCCTTCTGGGGATCCACCTGGGCATCGTCGTCGCCTCGTGGGCCCCTGGCAACCTGACGAGCCGCGGGTTCACATCACGTTCACAGTCCGACAAGCAGGTTTGGATCCGGACGTGCCATCCGTCGCTCTGACCAGGGTCGATGAACGCCGGTCGGGCCGCTGCGTAGGGGCTTGGCTACCCTGGGCGGGGAGCCGCGAACCGGTTCACACCCAGTTCACAATCGGGAAACGGCGATGACACGGCCCCCTGGGAGGGTGCCGCCGTTCCGATCACAACAACATGTCTCTGAAGAGCGAAGGAGCCTCGCCCGTGGCGATCAAGGCCGAGTACATCTGGATCGACGGCACCGAGCCGACCGCCCGTCTGCGGTCCAAGACCAAGGTCGTGGCCGAAGTGCCCGACGAGTGGCCCATCTGGGGCTTCGACGGCTCGAGCACCAACCAGGCTCCCGGCGACTCGTCGGACTGCGTCCTCAAGCCGGTCAGGGTCACGCCCGACCCCATCCGCGGTGGTGACGACGTGCTGGTCCTCTGCGAGGTCCTCTACATCGACATGACCCCGCACGAGACCAACACCCGGGCCGCGCTGCGGGCCATCGACGAGCAGTTCGCCGACCAGGAGCCCTGGTTCGGCATCGAGCAGGAGTACACCTTCTTCTCCGACGGCCACCCCCTCGGCTTCCCGAAGGGCGGCTTCCCGGCCCCGCAGGGCTTCTACTACTGCGGCATCGGCGCCGACGAGGTCTACGGCCGCGACATCGTCGAGGCCCACCTCGAGGCCTGCCTCGAGGCCGGCTTGACCATCTCCGGCATCAATGCCGAGGTCATGCCCGGCCAGTGGGAGTTCCAGGTCGGCCCGTGCACTCCGCTCGACGTCTCCGACGAGATGTGGCTCGCCCGCTACCTGCTCTACCGCATCGCCGAGGACTTCGACGTCGCCGCCACCCTCGACCCCAAGCCGGTCAAGGGCGACTGGAACGGCGCCGGCGCCCACACCAACTTCTCGACGAAGGCCATGCGCGAGGGCTACGACGCCATCATCGCCGGCTGCGAGGCGCTGGGTGCCCCGGGCAAGATCGAGGAGCACATCGCCGGCTACGGCTCCGACATCGAGCATCGGCTCACCGGCCTGCACGAGACGGCCCCGTGGAGCGAGTACAGCTACGGCGTCTCCAACCGCGGCGCCTCGGTGCGCATCCCGTGGCAGGTCGCCCAGGACAAGAAGGGCTACATCGAGGACCGGCGTCCCAACGCCAACATGGACCCGTACGTCGTGACCCGTCTGATCACCAACACGATCTGCTCGGCCGCCCTCTAGGGCATCCCGCGCAGGAGCACCACGAGGGCCGGCCTGATGGGGGCCGGCCCTCGTCGCGCCCGGGCGGCAGTGTTCGTCGTGCCGTGTCACCCGTCCGGGCGGCCTGGGACGTTCCCCTGATGTGACAGACCGAGTGCGTGACCGGTTCGCAAGGAGGGTCGCGCTCGTCGCCCTGCTGGTGGGGCTCGTGGTGGTCGGTGCGCCGGCACCGCCCGCCCGCGCCGCGGCGCCCCCGGTGGCGGAGGCCGGGACGGGTCGGGCCCAGCCCTGGGACGCGTACGCCTGGGTGCGCCAGCTCGTCCTCGACCTGCAGAACGACGCCGACCCGGATGAGCATGTCCTCACCGAGATGCGGTTCCTGCTCACCATCGAGCTGGCGAGGGGCTTCGGCGAGGACATCGAGTGGCTCCAGCGGCGCCCGGAGAGCCGGGCGGCCGTGGTGGACGACCTGTTCGAGGCCGTGCTGCGCCGCACCGCGGATGCCGCCAGCCGATCGTTCTTCGTCGGCCGGCTGGAGCGGATCGGCCGGCAGAAGGTGATGGCCGACCTGCTGGCCTCGGCCGAGCACCGGGCGACGCAGGGGGGTGGGACCGACGCCGGCTGGATCGACGCGCTCTACCGGGACGCCCTCGGCCGGCCGGCGGACGCGGCCGGGCGCCAGTACTTCCTCCAGCAGCTGGACGCCGGGCGGACGCGCGGGTCGATCGCATCGTTCTTCACCGGCGGCGCGGAGGGCCGGACGGCGCTGGTCCGCCGGCTCATGGCCGAGCTGCTGCGGCGCCCGGCCGACGCCCCCAGCATCGGCTACTACGCCGGCCGGCTGGCGGCCGGCACCTCGGTCGAGCGGGTGATCGCCCTGATCGCCTCCGCGCCGGAGTACCGGGACCGGGCCATGGCTCCCGTCCCGCCGATCGATGTCGTGTGGCTGTACCGCGGGAGCCAGATCGGGCTGGCGTCGGTGGAGTCCCGCACCCTCGACGTGACGGGGCTGATCGAGGGCGACGACCTGGTCGCCGTCGACATCCGGCCCGCCACCGGGGGCCTGTACGGCGTCACCGAGTCCGGCCAGGTGGTGTCGATCTCGCCCGCCGGCGTGGCCACGCCCGTGGGTTCGCCGCTCGCCGGCCTCGACCCGGCGGCCGGGGTGGGCCTCGACGTCGACCCCGTCGCCGACGCCGTGGTGGTCACGGCCGGGACCGCCGTGCGCCGGATCGACCCCGACACCGGCGTCGTCGCCCCCTCGGTGACGTCCGCCTACGCCGCCGACGACCGCCACGAGGGGGCCGTGCCGCAGCTCGCCGGCGTCGCCTTCACCGCCAGCGCCCGGAGCACCACGCCCCCGTCGAGCACCACCGGGTACGCCATCGACGTCGCCACCGACACCTTGGTGACCCAGGCCGCCGACGGGACGGTGGCCACCGTCGGGCCTCTGCACGCCGACGCCAACCCCCGGCTCGCCCTCGACGTCGCCCCGGATGCGCCGCAGGCCGCCTACGCCGTGCTCACCGTGCCCCGGGCCGGGCGGTCGCTGTGGCGCATCGACCTGGCCACCGGTGAGCCCCGGTTCATCAACGGCGTCTCCGACTCGGTGATCGGGCTGGCCGTCGTGGGCGACCCGGCGGTGGCGTCGGTCGAGCCGGCCTACGGCATCACCCCCGGGGCCACGCCCGAGCTCCACCGCATCACCACCCACGACGCGACGCCGTCGGCCACGTGGCCGGTCACCGGCATCACCGCGGGCACCGAGGTCGTCGGCCTGGACGTGCGGCCCTCCACCGGCGGGCTCTACGGCATCGGGTCGAACGGCCAGCTGTACGCCCTCCCGGTCCCCGCCGGCGTCGGCCCGGTGGTCGCCACGCCGCTCGGGCTGCCGCTGGCCCAGTTCGACGTCGAGGACGGCGTCGGCTTCGAGGTCGACCCCACCGACGACGCGGCGCGGGTCGTCAATGGCGATCGCAGCTACCGGGTGCGGACCACCGACGGCGTGGTCGTCGGCGACGGCACCGAGCCGGGCACACCCGGCACCATGGAGCCGGCCTTCCCGGAGGAGGTGCCGCAGGTGCCGGTGAGCATCCGCGGCACCGCGTCCACCCATGGCCAGCGCGGCGCTCCTGCCCCTCCGGCGTATCCCGCCGCGGGCTCGGCGACGGCCTTCCACATCGAGCTCGCCGGCGGCGGGCGGCTGCTGGGGGAGCAGGTCGGGGATCCGCTGCGTGTCTTCGTCGTGGGTCCGTTGTTCCGGGAGGGCGAGGTCGTCGACGAGGTGGTCGGCTTCGACATCACCGGCGGCTACCGCCACGCGGGCTACGCCATGCTCGAGCTGAACGGGCTCCAGGCCGTCGTCGCCATCGATCTGGACACCGGAGCGGCGACCCCCCTGGCGATCCTGACCGGGGCGCCCGAGCGGGTGTACGCCGCCTTCGCCCTGGCCTGATCGGGCGTGATCGGGTGGGCCGTTAGGGTCGCGCCGTCCGCCCGACCCCCGAGGAGCACCCGTGGAGCAGCGCACGCCGGCCGAGGTCCTCGACGACATCGCCTCCCAGGACGTGGCCTTCGTCGACTTCCGGTTCTCCGACCTGCCCGGCGTCATGCAGCACGTCACCATCCCGGCGGGGCTGCTCGACGAGGCCCACTTCGAGACCGGCCACCCCTTCGACGGCAGCTCGGTGCGCGGGTTCCAGCAGATCCAGGAGTCGGACATGATCCTGATCCCGGATCCCGACACCGGCTACCTCGACCCCTTCCGGCCGCACCCGACCTACGTCCTGCACTGCTTCGTGGCCGATCCGCTGACGGGTGAGAGCTACTCCCGCGACCCCCGCCACATCGCCAAGAAGGCCGAGGCGCACCTCTTCTCCACGGGCCTGGCCGACACCGCCTTCTTCGGCCCGGAGCCCGAGTTCTTCATCTTCGACGACGTGCGGTTCGAGACCCGGTCCAACGGCGCCTACTACGAGGTCGACTCGGTCGAGGGGCAGTGGAACACCGGTCGCGTCGAGTCCCCGAACCTGGGCTACAAGCCCCGCACCAAGCAGGGCTACTTCCCGGTCCCGCCCATGGACCAGCTCCACGACCTCCGCTCGGAGATGGCGCTCAACCTCGAGAAGGTGGGTGTGCCCGTCGAGCTGCACCACCACGAGGTGGCCTCCGGCGGCCAGGGCGAGATCGGCATCCGCTACGACACCCTGCTGGCCATGGCCGACAAGCTGATGACGTTCAAGTACGTCCTCAAGTCGACCGCCTGGGCCGCCGGCAAGAGCCTCACCTTCATGCCCAAGCCGATCTTCGAGGACAACGGCTCGGGGATGCACACCCACCAGTCGCTGTGGAAGGGCGGCGAGCCGCTGTTCTACGACGAGGCGGGCTACGCCGGGCTGTCCGACCTGGCCCGCTGGTACATCGGCGGGCTGCTCCACCACGCCCCGGCGCTGCTGGCGTTCACCAACCCCACCACCAACAGCTTCAAGCGGCTGGTGCCGGGCTACGAGGCCCCGGTGAACCTCGTCTACAGCCAGCGCAACCGCTCCGCGTCGTGCCGCATCCCGATCGCCAACCTGTCGCCCAAGGCCAAGCGGGTCGAGTTCCGCTGCCCCGACTCGACGTGCAACCCCTACCTCGCCTTCAGCGCCATGCTGCTGGCCGGGCTGGACGGCATCGAGAAGCGGATCGAGCCGCCCGAGCCGGTCGACAAGGACCTCTACGACCTCCCGCCCGAGGAGCTGGCCGGCGTGCCCCAGGTGCCCGCCTCGCTGGAGGCCGCCCTCGACGCCATGGAGGCCGACAGCGACTTCCTCCGCGCCGGCGACGTCTTCACCGACGACCTCCTCGACACCTGGGTCGCCTACAAGCGCACCCACGAGGTCGACGCCCTCCGCCTCCGCCCCCACCCCTACGAGTTCACCCTCTACTACGACATCTGACGCGAGGGATTCCTACTCGGGGTAGGATTCCATCCGTGGCCGCGTCGAAGGTGTCGCTCAGCATCGAGGAGGAGGTCCTCGCCGAGGCGCGTGAGCGGGCCGGTCGACGAGAGCTGTC
>DATHEV010000229.1:0-7599 GCA_035318405.1 Iamia sp. | reverse complement strand
CCCGGTCGTCGGTGCGGACCCACGCCCGCATCCCCGTCTGGTGCTGGTTCTCGTCCCAGTCGGACTCGACCGTGCACTCGCGGATGGGCACGTAGGTGTCGTCGACCAGCACCACGCCGCCCTGGCGGGCCGGGCGGTCGGGGTCGTCGCTGCCGATGATCGAGATCATCATGGCGAAGTCGGGACCGAAGACCATGGGCAGCCAGCGGTACCAGTGGACGGCCTGCCAGTACCGCGGGCCCCACGACTTGTCCCGGAGGCCGAGGCCGTCGACGTCGAGGACCTCGTCGCCCACGGTCACGGTGCCGGTGGCGGCGATGTGCTGCTCGTAGTGGGCCTTGGCGAAGCTGCGCTCGTCGTCGGCGGCGACCACGTCGGTGCCGTCGGCCCGCACCGGGCGCCCGCCGTACATGGGCGAGACACCGCGGATGTCGAGGGCGACCGAGCACGGCACCATCGGGTTCTCCCGGAACGCCGTGCGGGGGTCGGCCATCTGGAGCGGGTCGTCGAGCAGGCAGACCTTGCCGTCGTAGGTGACCCGCAGGTGGGCGAAGGGCTCGACGACCTCGATGTGCAGCCCGCCGGCCCGCATCTCGTCGTTGGTCGTGATCTCGGGCCGGGCGTAGGCGAAGCCGACCCGCCCGCCGGGGAGGTAGGTGCAGACGCTCACCTCGGCGTGGCCCTCGTTGACCCGGTTGCCGATCCGGAACCACGCCCCCACCTCGCGCTCGAGGTCGAAGGCGTTGAGGTACATCGACTCGTTGTAGTTGGGAGCGGTCCCGGGGTCGTGGGGGTGCTCGTCCTCGGGCTCGAGGATCATGCGGACCTGCGTGTCGGCCATGGCGGGGACCGTACCGACCCGCGACCGGCCCTGCTTGACTGACCGGTCAACCAACCCGAGCGTGCCCTGCGTCACGCGACTACGGTGCCCGCCGTCACAAGGGGGACGTCTCCGGAGGAGCGCTGACATGACCAGATCACGTTGGACACGATGGGTCGCCGTCTTGGTGGTCGGTGCCCTGATCGCCGGGTGCGGTGGGGGCAAGGATGACGACTCCACCGACAACACCGAGCCACCGTCGACCGACGAGATCCAGCGCGGTGGGACGGTCCGCTACGGGGTCGAGGCCGAGACCGACGGCGGCTGGTGCCTCCAGGAGGCGCAGCTGGCCATCTCCGGCATCCTCGTGGCCCGGGCGATCTCCGACACGTTGACGGTGCCCAACAGCGAGGGCGAGTACGTCCCGTACCTGGCCGAGTCGGTCGTGCCCAACGACGACTACACCGAGTGGACCATCACCGTCCGGGAGAACGTGACGTTCCACGACGGCACGCCGCTCACCGCCGAGGTGGTGAAGAACAACCTCGACGCCTACCGCGGGGCCGAGGGCGAGCACGCTCGCTCGGCACTGCTGTTCCTGTTCGTGCTGGACAACATCGAGGCCGTCGAGGTCACCGGCGAGCGTGACGTCACCGTCACCACCAAGGTCCCGTGGGTGGCCTTCCCGGGCTTCCTCTACTCGAGTGGCCGGTTCGGCATCTCCGCCCAGGCCCAGCTCGACGATCCCGACAGCTGCAACACCGACCTGATCGGCACCGGCCCGTTCATGCTCGAGGATCCGTCGGACTGGACCGAGGGCCGCGAGTTCAAGGCCACCAAGAACCCCGAGTACTGGCAGATGGCCCCCGACGACAAGCCCTACCCGTATCTCGACGAGCTGATCTTCGAGCCCATCCTCGAGTCCGAGCAGAGGGTCAACGCCCTCCAGGCCGACGACATCCAGATGGGTCACTTCTCGGCGTCCGACGACATCAAGTCGATGCGGGACATGACCGAGAGCGGCGACCTCAGCAGCTACGAGTCGACCGTGAACGGCGAGGTCACCTTCATCCAGTGGAACGAGTCGCGACCACCGTTCGACGACGTCCGCGTCCGCCAGGCGATCGCCCTCACCATCGACTTCGACGACTACAACGAGACCATCGGTCGGGGGATCCTCGAACAGGCCAACGGCGTGTTCGCCCCCGGTTCGGCCGGCTACGTGGAGGACACCGGGTACCCGACCGAGGCGAACCTGGACGAGGCCCGCGCCCTGATCGCCGAGTACGAGGAGGAGAACGGGCCCATCCGCACCCTCGGCTACCTGACCGGTCCCCAGACGCTGACCCAGGAGCAGGCCACCTACGTCCAGCAGGCCCTGGGTGAGGTCGGGCTGGAGGTCGAGATCGAGACGGCGCAGCAGTCGGCCGTCATCGACCGGGCCATCAGCGGCGAGTTCGACATGGAGGCGTTCCGCAACTACCCCGGCGCCGACCCCGACCTCCTCTACGTGTGGTTCAAGAGCCTCTCGCCGGTGAACTTCGCCCGCATCGCCGACCCGGAGATCGACCGCCTCCTCGACGAGGCCCGCTCCGAGCCCGACACCGAGGCCCGGGGGCAGCTCTACCAGGATCTCGACCGGCGCATGGGCGAGCAGGCCCACTACGGCTTCCTCAACTTCACGACGTGGGTCGTGGGCGCGCAGAACACTGTCCACGGCTACGACCCGGCGACGATGCCGCCGCTGCCCGACGAGGGCGGCACCTTCGACGAGGGCCTCGCCGTGGGCCACCCGCTCCACGGCCTCTGGATCGAGCAGTAGGACGACCCGGCGAGGGCGTTGGCGCCGAGCGGCGCCAACGCCCTGGCACGCGGGTATACGGTCCGCGGCCATGGTGAGAGCGCGTGGGGTTCGTTGGATCGCGGTGGTGGTGGCCTTCGGGCTGATCGCCGGGTGCGGCGGGGGCAAGGGCAAGGGCGCCGCCGAGGGCGATGGCGGTGGCGAGACCGCGGCGCCGTCGGTCGACGAGATCCAGCGGGGCGGCTCGCTCACCTACGCGGTCGAGGCCGAGACGGGCGACGGCTGGTGTCTCCAGGAGGCGCAGCTGGCCATCTCCGGGATCCTCGTGGCCCGGGCGATCTACGACACGTTGACGGTGCCCAACAGCGAGGGCGAGTTCGTGCCGTACCTGGCCAAGGACGTGCAGCCCAACGACGACTACACGCAGTGGACCATCACCGTCCGCGACGACGTGACCTTCCACGACGGCACGCCGCTCACGGCCGAGGTCGTGAAGAACAACCTCGACGCCTACCGCGGCGCCGACGGCGACCACGCCCGCAGTCCTCTGCTGTTCCTCTTCGTGCTCGACAACATCGAGAGCGTCGAGGTGTCCGGCGAGAGCGACGTGGTGGTGACCACGAAGGTCCCGTGGGTCGCCTTCCCCGCGTTCCTGTACTCCAGCGGCCGGCTCGGCATCACCGGCCAGGCCCAGCTGGACGACACCGAGTCGTGCAACACGAACCTGGTGGGCACCGGCCCGTTCATGCTCGCGAGCCCCGACGACTGGATCGAGGGTCGCGAGTTCAAGGCCACCAAGAACCCGGAGTACTGGCAGAACGCCCCCGACGGCCAGCCCTATCCCTACCTCGACGAGCTGATCTTCGAGCCCATCGTCGACTCCGAGCAGCGGGTCAACGCCCTCCAGGCCGACGACGTGCAGATGGGCCACTTCTCGGCGGCCGACGACATCCTCTCCGTGCGCGACCTCACCGACTCGGGCGACCTCGCCAGCTACGAGTCCAACACCAACGCCGAGGTCGGGTTCCTCCAGCTGAACGACTCACGCCCGCCGTTCGACGACGTCCGGATCCGCCGGGCGATCGCCCTCGCCATCGATCCCGCGGACTACGCCGAGACCATCAACAAGGGGGTGCTGCCCTCCGCCAACGGGCCCTTCGCCCCCGGCTCGCCGGCGTACCTCGAGGACACCGGCTACCCGACCGAGGGCGACCCGGCCGAGGCCGAGGCTCTCATCGCCGACTACGTGGCCGAGGTGGGCGAGATCCGCCCCATCGTGCTGATGAACACGCCCGACACCCTGTCCCAGGAGCAGTCGGTCTACCTCCAGCAGACCCTCGAGGCGGTGGGCCTGCCGATCGAGCTCGAGACCGTCCAGCAGGACGCCCTCATCGATCGGTCGATCAGCGGCGAGTACGACATGCAGGCGTTCCGCAACTACCCGGGTGGCGACCCCGACGAGCTCTACGTCTGGTTCAAGAGCCTGTCGCCGGTGAACTTCAGCCGGATCGACGACCCGGAGATCGACCGCTTGCTCGACGAGGGCCGCTCGGAGACCGACCCCGCCGTCCGCGACCAGATCTACCAGGACATCAACCGCCGCTTCGGCGAGCAGGTGTGGGACGTGTGGTTCGACTTCACCAACTGGACCATCGGCGCCCAGCCCGGTGTCCACGGCTACACGCCCGAGACCTTCCCGCCGCTGCCCGACGACGGCGGCTCGTTCGACGAGGGCATCACCGTCGGCCATCCCCTCCACGGCCTCTGGGTCGAGCAGTAGGCCCTTGCCCGGCTAGGTGAGAAACCGTAACTTGTAGGCGTGACCTACGCCCACCGGTCGACCATCCACGACGCCGACAGCCACCTCATGGAGGGCCTGGACTGGCTGCGCGACCACGCCGACGCGTCGACCCGCGCCCTGCTGCCCGACCTCACCGGCGTGCTCGACAAGGGTGGCGCCGGCGCCGGGCGGGCCATCCAGCTGGGCGAGGCCCGCATCGCCGATGCCGAGCGGACGGCCGCCCTCGAGGACGACGTGATCGCCTCGGCCAAGGGCTGGGTCGCCCTCGGGGCCATGGACGCCTCCGAGCGGTCGCGGGCGCTGGACCTGCTCGGCTTCACGACCCAGCTGGTGTTCTCGACCTTCTCGCTGGGGCTGTTCGCCTTCGCCGACGACCTCGACGTCGTCTACGGCGGCACCAGCGCCCACAACCGGATGATGGCCGGGTTCTGCGCCGACGATCCCCGGCTCGTGGGCGTCGGCTTCCTGCCCCTGCACGACCCGGACCGGTCGCGGGCGGCGCTCGACGAGGCCCTCGAGCTCGGCTGCGGCGCGCTGTGGGTGGCCCACGCCCCCTCCGCCGGTCGGTCGCCCGCCCACGTCGAGAACGACCCGATCTGGGCCGCGGTGCAGGAGGCCGGCGTGCCGATCGTGATGCACATCGGCGGCGGCCGGAACACGATCTCGAAGGCCTGGCACCGCAACGGCCGGCCCCGCCCCGTCGACCTCCACGGGGGCGGCGAGAACCTGCGGGGCAAGGACCTGCCATCGGTCCACCACGCGGCGGAGACGTTCCTCACCGCCATGGTGCTCGACGGCGTGTTCGAGCGGTTCCCCGATCTGCGCTGCGGCGTCATCGAGATGGGGGCGTCGTGGGCACCGTCGCTCATGCGCCGGCTGGACTACGCGGCCAAGAGCTTCCGCCGCACCGAGGAGATGCTGGGCGAGCTCTCGCTGGCGCCGTCGGACTACATCCGGCGCCAGGTGCGCTTCACCCCGTTCCCGGGCGAGGACGTGGCCGAGCTGGTGGCCATCTCCGCCCCCGAGCTGTACCTGTTCTCGAGCGACTACCCGCACCCCGAGGGCACCAGGGACCCGATCGGCCGGTTCGAGCGGTCCTTCGACGACCACGGCACCGACGAGACCGTCCGCCAGCGGTTCTACGAGGACAACTTCCGCACCCTGCTCGGCGTGTGAGGATGGCCGCGTGACGCGGCCTCCTGCGGCTCCCGCCGAGCCCCGCCGTCGGATGCGGGGCGACGACCGTCGTCACCAGCTCCTCGACGCCGCCGCCGACCTCGTCGTCGAGCATGGTGCGGCGGCGATGAGCATGGAGCGCCTGGCCGCCGTCGCCGGGGTCTCGAAGGCCCTTCCCTACAAGCACTTCGACAACGGCGAGGCCGTCCTGGCCGCCCTGTACCGGCGGGAGACGGCGGCGCTGGGCCGGGCGGTGTGGGATGCCCTCAGCGGCGCCGCACCCGACGACGACCTCGTCCGGCTGGCGATCCGGGTCTACTTCGACGAGGTCAGCCGGCGGCGGGCGGTCCTCGCCGCGCTGTCCGCCCCCGGTTCGACCGTCGCCTCGGTGGCCGATCCGGCCCAGGCCGGCGTGGTCTTCGAGGTCGAGGTGTTCAACCGCTTCCACGGCCTCGACCGGGACCGGGCCAAGGCGGTCGCCGGCATGGTCCAGGGCGCCGTCGTCGGGGCCACCGGCACCTGGCTCGCCGGCCACAGCCCCCGGGCCCGGCTCGAGGACGATCTCGTCGCCCTCTTGAGCACTCTCATCGCCCGGTCCTGACCGGGATCGACGGTCAGGCGGCCCGTCTCGCAGCGCCGGGGGAGACGCCGACCGTGCGCTTGAAGGCGCGGCTGAACGCCGCCTCCGACTCGTAGCCGAGACGGGCGGCGAGCGCGGCGACCGGGACGTCGTCGTGGCGCAGGCAGTCGAGCGCGACCTGCATCCGCCAGCGGGTCACGTACTGCATCGCCGGCTCGCCCACCAGCTCGGTGAACCGGGCGGCGAACGCCGAGCGCGACATGGCGGTCTCCCGCGCCAGCGAGGCCACCGACCAGGGCTGGGCCGGATCGCGGTGCACGAGCGACATCGCCCGCCCGATGCGGGGATCCCGGAGTGCGCCCAGCCACCCGGTCTGTCCGACCGGGTCGCTGGCGATCCACGAGCGGATGGCCTGGATGACCAGGATGTCCGACAGCCGGGTGATCAGGGCCTCGCCGCCCGGCCGCAGCTCGCGCCCCTCGGCGGCGATGAGCCGGAGCGTGCTGTGCATCCAGTCCGCCTCGGGCGACGACGACCCCGGAGCGCCCTCGATGACGATCGTGCGGGGCAGCAGTGTCACCAGGTTGCGGGCCGCCGGGTGCCCGAAGCGGACGGTGCCGCACACCAGGCTCGTGGGCGCCCCGCCGCCGCCGTGGCGCAGGATGGCGTAGCGGTCGCTGGCGTAGTCGTACTCCAGCCCGTCGACCCGCGGGGCCGGTGCCCCGGGCTCGCTGCGCAGCAGGTGGCCCTGGCCGTGCGGCACCAGGGCGAAGTCGCCACGCTCCAACAGTCGGGGCTCGTCGCCGTCGACCTCGAGCCAGCAGCGCCCGGCGTTCACGACGTGGAACCACATCGACTCGGGCTCGGGCGGCAGGTCGAGACCCCAGGGCGCGGTGAGCTCGGAGCGGCAGTAGAAGGTGCCCGACATGCGCAGGACGTGCAGGGCCTCGCCCAGCGGGTCGGGTGTGGACCAGGGATCGTCGCCTCGCATGCGCCCCACTCTGCGCCATGGGGTGGTGTGCGTCCACCTCGGCTGGACGAACGGGCATGGATCGGCGACAGATGAGCATTGTTCCGCCGGTGGGGCTCGCTCAGAGTGGACGGTAAGCAAACCCCACGGATGAGGAGAGCTCCATGATGACCGAGATGACGCGAGACGAGTGGGCGCCGATGACCGAGCCGGCCGGGTCGGTCGGGTCGGCCCTGTCGGCCGGTGGCCGCGCCCCCGGGGGTCGGTGGCCCGACGGCGTGCTCGGCGCCGCCCTGGTGGTGATGGCGCTCGTCGCCGGGCTGAACTTCACGTTCGCGGCGGCGGTCATGCCCAACCTGGCCGGCGCCGACGACCACACCTTCGTGGCGACCATGCAGCGGTTCAACGAGAACCCGTCGTTCCCCCTCAGCTTCACCGCCGCGCTGGTGCT
>DATHEV010000228.1:0-2038 GCA_035318405.1 Iamia sp. | reverse complement strand
TCGCCAGACGCCGGGTGAGGAGGGCGCTGAGGGCGTAGAGCACGGCGGCGAGGGCGACCAGGGCGGTGGCGCTGCTGGCGTCCCCGACCGGGCGGACGACCACCAGCACGCCGAGGAAACCCACCGCCACCGCCGCCCAGGTCGAGCGGCTGATCGGTTCGCCGAGGACCCGGCCCGACAGCGCCGACATCACGATCGGGGCCGCGAACAAGATGGCCGTCGCATCGGCGAGGGGGAGGGTGCGCACGGCGACGAGCGTGAGGGCGAGCGAGCCGATCACGCAGCCGATCCGGGCCCCGTGCAGCAGCACGGTCGTCCGCGACGGGAGGTGGATCCCCCGCCACCGCACCACCGTCAGCACCAGGGCGGCGGCGAAGAGGGCGCGCAGGCCGAGCAGCTGGCCGATCGGGACCCGATCGACGAGGGCCGCCGCCAGCCCGTCGTGGAAGCTCAGGGCGGCGACGCCGACGACCATCATCACGGGACCCGTGGGTCGGGGCCGCCCGGCCCGCGGGATCGGGGTCACGTGCTCCGCCACAGGCCGGCCACGTCGTGGCCGTTCGCCAACCCGGGGAACGGGCCGCCGGCGTCGTCGGGGAGCGGGGGCCCGGCGATGCCGTGCACCGAGGGATCCGAGAAGATGCCCCACAGGGTGAAGCTCGTCCAGAGGTTGAACGCCTGCTCGCCGAGGCGGCGATTGAGGTCCTCGTAGATCTGGTCCCGCCCCTCGGTGGCGGTGCGACCGGCGTCCAGCAGGTCGTCGACCTCGGTGTCGTCGATGCGGCCGAAGTTCACGGGTGAGGCCGAGTACCACCAGTCGTACTGCATGTCGGGGTCGCCACCGGCGTGGTTCCGGAACGACACGGCCTGGAAGTCGCCGCTGATCACGGCGTTGAGGGCGGTGGCCTGGTCGCCGGAGGGCGAGAGCCGCATGTCGATGCCCGCCTCGCCCAGCTGCTGCTGGATCTCCTGGGCCAGCAACGTCCCCGCCTCGGTCCCGGCGAAGCTGTAGCTAAACGAGAGCGGCTCGCCGTTCTCGGCCTCGTACGCCTCGGCCGCCGCGGCGGCGGCATCGAGGTCGAACTCGGGGTAGCCGGTGTCCTCGACGTAGCCGACGACATCGTCCTGGAACGGCCCCTGGGCCAGGGTCCCGATGCCCCCGCCCCGGACGTCGCGCAGGAGCTCGCGGTCGAGGGCGTGGGCGACCGCCAGGCGGGCGTTCTCGTCGTCGAACGGCGCCACCCCGCTGTTCAACATGATGTAGTTGACCTCGCCGAAGGCGTCGGACTCGACGCTCGTCAGGGTCCCGTCGTCGACGAGCGGGCGCAGGCGGTCGGCGATCTGCTCGGTGTCGGACGTGTGGGTGATGTCGATCTGGCCCGACTCGAGGGCGTTGATCCGCTGGGCGACCTCCGGGATCGGCTTGAACGTGATGCGGTCGAGGTACGGCAGCTGCCCACCCGCGGCATCGACCCGCCAGTAGTCCTCGTTCCTGGTGACGACCAGCTCGCTGTTGACCGTCCACGAGTCGAGCACGAACGGGCCCGTCCCGATCATCTCCGTCGAGCACTCCTCGGCGGGGGCGTCGAGCTGGGCCCGGGCCATGATGCCGAAGGCGTAGTTGCTCCACAGGAACCAGTCGAAGGCCACCCAGGGGCGCGAGGTGCTGACGGTGACGGTGCGATCGTCGGTGGCCTCGATCGACTCCACGTCCGTGAAGGTGAAGACCGACAGCAGCGGGTTGCGGATCAGCTCCCCGGAGCCGTCCTTGTAGGCGCCCCGATAGGCGTCGAGGTTGTCCCGCACGATCTCGGCGTCCACCGGTGTGCCGTCGTGGAAGGTCACGTCCGGGCGGAGGGTGATCGTCCACTCCTGGTAGGCGTCGTCGTGCTCGACCGACTCGGCCAGGAAGGGGACGATCTCGCCGTCCTCGTTGGGGGCGGTGAGCGTGTCGTAGATCGACCGGGCCACCTCGATCCCCGACACGGCCAGCTGCGCCTCCGGGAGGCAGTAGCCCCCGGACGTCTCGGCCTCCAGC
>DATHEV010000227.1:0-6034 GCA_035318405.1 Iamia sp. | reverse complement strand
GAAGCTCGACGGCCACTACGAGCTGGTGGACAACGGCGACGGCACCACCGACGTGGCCTACGAGCTCGAGGTCGAGCTGATCATCCCGGTGCCCGGCTTCGTCAAGCGGCGCACCGCCCACAAGATCACGCACACGGCGCTGCCGGCGCTCAAGGCGCGGGTGGAGGGCCGCCCGGAGCCGACCGAGTGACGGTGTCCGGATCGAAGAAGACTGGCCGGACCCTCCTCTTCACCGGCAAGGGCGGTGTGGGCAAGACCACCGTCGCGGCCGCCACCGCGGTGCGCTGCGCCGACGCCGGGGCCCGCACCATCGTGCTCTCCACCGATCCGGCCCACTCGCTGGCCGACTCGCTCGACGTCGAGCTGGGCAGCCGGCCGACGCCCGTGGTCGACAACCTGTGGGGCCAGCAGCTCGACGCCCGGGAGCGGATGGAGGAGGCCTGGGGCGACATCCAGGGCTGGCTGGTCGACGTGTTCGAGTGGGCCGGCGTCGACGGCGTCGAGGCCGAGGAGCTGGCGCTCCTGCCCGGGCTGGAGGAGGTCTTCGGCCTGGTCGACATCAAGGCCTACGCCGAGAGCGGCGAGTGGGACGTCATCGTCGTCGACTGCGCGCCGACGGCCGAGACCATCCGCCTGCTGTCCCTGCCCGACGTCCTCCGCTGGTACATGGAGCGGGTCTTCCCGACGAGCCGCCGCCTCCAGCGGGTGGTGGGCCCGGTGCTGTCCCGGGTGACCACGCTGCCCGTCGCCGGCGACGCGGTGTTCGGGTCGGCCGAGAAGTTCTACGCCCGGCTCGACGGGGTCAAGGAGATCCTGGCCGACACCGAGCGCACCAGCGTCCGCCTGGTCGTGAACCCCGAGAAGATGGTCGTGGCCGAGGCCCGGCGCACCGCCACGTACCTCGCCCTGTTCGGCTACGGCGTCGACGCCGTCGTGGCCAACCGGCTGCTGCCCGACGACATCGCCGACCCGTGGTTCGACCGCTGGAAGGCCAGCCACGCCGAGCACCTGACCGCCATCGAGGAGGGCTTCGCCCCGCTGCCGATCCTGCGCTCGGACCTGGCCGAGGTCGAGGTCGTCGGGCTCGACCGCCTGCGGAGCTTCGGCGCCGCCCTCTACGGCGAGCGCGATCCCGCCACCCGCATGCACGACGGCGCCCCCATGCGCATCGAGGCCCGGGGCGACGAGGTCGTCCTCCTGCTCGACCTGCCCTTCGCCGACCACGACGAGCTCGACCTGGGCCGGCACGGCGACGAGCTGATCGTCACCGTCGGCCCCTACCGGCGGGCGATCGTGCTGCCCGACTCGCTCCAGCGCCGCACCGTGGCGGGCGCCCAGCTCCGCGACGGCATGCTGACGGTCACGTTCGGGGCCGCCCGGCCCGCAGCCCGCAGCGGGAGGTCACGGTGAGCGACGACCACGACGACGGCGGCCCTGACGACACCGAGGGTGCCGGTCCTCAAGAAGAGGGACCCGACGACCGATCAGACCAGGGTCGACCCCCCGGGTTCGACGCCCTGCAAGCCGCGGCACGGGAGGCGATCGACGCCACCCGTGCCCTCCTCGACGTCGCGGAGGCCCTGGTGAACGATCCCGAGATGGTGGAGCGCTTCGGCTCCGTCGTGCGCGCCGCCACCGGCGCGGCGGCGCGCGCCGCCCGCGCGGCCGGGACCGACAGGGGCACCGCGGGCGAGGGCCCGGACGACGATGGCGACGGGGTGCAGCGCATCCCGGTGTCCTAGGAGCACACCGTGAAGATCCTGCGCCTGACCGGCACCCAGCCCCGCCCCTGGGCCGTCGACCTGCACCCGCGTCTGACCGTCGTCACCGGCCTCGCCCCCGAGGTCGCCGGGCCCGTGCGGGCCGCCATCGACGCCCTGGTCCGCGCCCGTCTGAGCCCGCCCGAGCTGTCCGCCTCCGGGCTCGGCGGCCTGGTCGCCGTGGGCGACTCCGAGATCTCCGTCGAGGCCCTCGCCGGCTGGACCCCGGGCCTGGTGCCCACCTCCCCGCTCCGCGGCACCGACCTCCGCGACGGCGTCCTCGCCCTCGCCCACGGCCGGGCCCGCGCCCTCGACGCCGAGGTGGCGTCGGCCGAGGCCGAGGTCGCCGCGGCCGAGAACGCGCTCGCCGCGCTGCGTCGGGCCGAGGCCGCCACCGCCGCCGACGGCGACCGCTCGATCGCGGGCCACTGGCGTGAGCGCGAGGAGGCCGCCGCCGCCCTGCGCCGGGCCCGTCGCCGGGTCGCCGACGCCATCAGCGCCGCCGCCGATGCCGACGCCGCCCGGACCGTCGCACCGGGGCCGTCGCCCCAGCTGCACGACCTGATCGCCGAGCGCGACCGCCTGGCGGGGGAGCGGGTCGCCTCGGCCCGCGCCGCCCGCGACGCGGCCGCCGCCGCCCACGCCGAGTCCGACGCCGAGCGGGCCCGCCTCGCCGGCGCCTCCCACGCCGAGCTCGACGCCCTGCGGGCCGAGCTGGCCGACGTCGAGCGCCGCTGCGTCGAGCTGGCCCCGGCCGCCCCCGGCGGAGGCCACGACCGCCAGGCCCTCGTCGACCGGCGGGCCTTCCTCACGGCCGAGATCGACGCCCTCACCCGGCAGCACTCCGACCAGGTGGCCCAGGCCCTGACCGCCACGGAGGCGCACCGCGGCATCGCCGTGGTCGAGGCAGCCCGCGTGGCCGTCGAGTGGGAGCGGGTCCGCGACCTGGCCGCCGAGGCCGCCGCCGCCCCGGCGCCCCCACCCCCGCCCCCCATCGCCGCCGCGCCCATCGGGGTGTCCGAGGCCGCCGCCGCCCGCCTGGCGCGCGCCCACGAGGAGGTCTCCTCCGCCCGCCGGGCCGTGGCCGAGGCCAGCGGTGCCTCGCCCCTGTACGCCACCGACGTCGAGGCCCTCGAGGCCGCCCACGCCGAGGTCCTCTCGGCCTGGGAGGGCAGCGAGCGCCGCATCGGCGTGGGCAAGGCCCGCCGCCGGCTCGAGGACGCCCAGCTGGCCGAGCGCGAGATCCTCGCCCGCATGGGCTTCGCCAGCTACACCGAGTTCATGGTCTCGGGGCGGGCCTCGGGCACGCCGTCGGCGCTCGACGCCGAGGAGGCCCGCCGCTACCTGCGTGACGCCGAGGGCCGGCTCGCCCAGGTCGAGGCGCTGGTCGAGGAGGAGCTCACCACCGCCCGCGCCGCCGTCGCCCCGCCCGACCCCGCCGGCAGCTGGGACGCCGACGCGGCCCAGGGCCGCCTGTCGGCCACCCTCGCCGCCCTTCGCGCCCGGGCCGTCGACCTGCTGGGCGAGGATCCCGGCGAGGACGTGGCCGGCGCCCTGCGCGACCGCATCTCCACCGACCCGCTGCCCGACCTCCGGATGGCGCTCGACGAGGTCGGCGTGCCGCTCGGCGAGGTCCTCAGCCGTGAGGCCGTGCTGTCGCGGGCCCGCGACTGGATCACCCGGGCCCGGGCCGACGAGTCCCGCCGCGGCGGCCTCGAGTCGGCCCTCGCCGAGATCGACGCCCAGCTCCGCGCCTTCGACACCGCCGAGGGCGACCGCCGGGCCTGGGAGGCGCTCGTCGCCCGCCGTGACGCGCTGCGCGACCACGTCGCCTCCTCGACGCTCCAGACCGACGCCATCGAGGCCGCCGAGGAGCGCCTGGCGCGCGACCGGTCCGAGGCCGAGCGCTCCGAACGGGCCGTGGACGAGGCCGAGGCCGATGCCCGTCGCCGCACCGCCCCCGCGGCGTGGGTCCCGCCCGCCGGGGCCCCGGCGCCCACGGTCGACCTGGCCGCCCTCGAGGGCGAGGCCCGCGACGCCCAGACGGCGCTCGACGTGGCCCTCTCCCACCTCCTCTCGCCCCGCCCGCTCACCGGCGACGACCCCGACGCCGCCCTCGGTCGGGCCGAGGCTCGGCTGGCGCTGGCCCAGCTCGAGCTCGACTCGCTCCGGGCCATCCGGGCCTCGCGAGCGGGCACCACCGACGTGGCTCTCGACGTCGACGCCCTGGTCTGGCGGGTCCTGTCGGTCCTGGCCAGCCACCAGGCCGCCGCCCTGCCCGACGGCCCCGGCCCGGCGCCGCTCGTCCTCGACGAGCCCTTCGGCAACCTGTCCCCGGCCGAGGCCACCGAGCTGTGCGATGCCCTCGTCGGACCGGCCCGCGCCGTGCAGGTGCTGGTGGTTACCGACCGCCAGGACATCGCCGACTGGGCCCGCTCGGCCGGTCCCGACGCCGTCGCCCTGGCCGTCCCCAGCCTCGCCGGCAGCACCTTCTGATCCCCCGGGAGGGGTCCCTCGCCGGTCCGCCGGTCGAGACCTTCTCCAGGAATCACGACGCTGGGCAGCGCGGCGGTCACGCGCCTGCCTACCATCGGGTGACCGACGACATGGAGGTTCCGTGACCGCGATCACCGAGGACACCTTGCGCACCCTGGCGGGCTTCGAGGCGGGAGGTGAACCGGTCACGACCTGCTACCTCGACGTCGACGGACGTCGATTGCTCACCCAGCACGACATCGAGCAGGAGCTCGACCACGTGCTGAGGACGGCACGGGGTCGGGCCAACGGCACGAAGTCGGTCCACCACGACCTCGACCGCATCGAGGGGTTCGTCAAGCGTGGCTTCGACCGGTCCCGCGTCCGCGGGCTGGCGCTGTTCTCGTGCTCGGCGCGCGACCTGTTCGAGGTCGTGCCGCTGCCGGTGCGGGTCCGCAGCCGGGTCGTCGTCAACGAGCAGCCCGCCGTGGCCCAGCTCGAGGCCATCGCCGAGGAGAGCGGGCGCTACGGCGTCCTCCTCGTCGACCGCCAGCGGGCCCGCATGTTCGTCTTCGAGCTCGACCAGCTGGTCGAGCACACCGAGCAGCTCGACGAGCTGCCGCGCGACTACGACAACCGCGGTGGCAACGAGCGGGGCGACGTGGCCCCCCACGTGGACGCCCTCGCCTCGCAGCACGTCCGCAACGCCGCCGCCCTCGCCTTCGGCGTCTTCCAGCGGGACGGCTTCGACCACCTCTGCGTGGGGGCGTCCGACGACCTCGCCGGCGAGGTCGAGGGCGCGCTCCACGCCTACCTGCGCGAGCGGCTGATCGGGCGGATCAGCGTCACGCCCCAGGCCAGCGTCGACACCATCCAGAAGGCCGTCGTCGCCTGCGAGGAGTCCACCGAGCGGGCCCGGGAGGGCGCCCTGGTGCAGCGCCTGCTCGACACCGTCGGGTCCGGCGGCCGGGCCGTGACCGGTCTCGCGTCTGTGCTGGAGGCCCTCAACGAGCGGCGGGTCGAGCACCTGATCGTCTCGCACGAGTACGAGGCCGAGGGCTGGCGCTGCCAGGCCACCGGCTTCCTCCACGCCGTCCGGCCGCACCGCGACGGTGCGGACGAGCCCGGCCTGCGTCCCATCCAGGACGTGGTCGAGGAGGCCATCGACGACGCTCTGGGCCAGGGGGCCAAGGTCGAGATCTGCGTGGGCAACGCCGACCTCGACGTCCACGGGCGCATCGGCGCCATCCTCCGCTTCTGAGAGGCCGAGTGGACGCGACACACCCTCGGGGTCACACGACCCCCTCCCGAGGCCTCTCAGGATGTGACGGGCGGTCTGGGCGGCGACGGAGTCGTCGTCCAGGGCGTTGTTCAGGATCCGACCTCTCGGGCCGTCGAGCCGATCGCCTGCGGATGGCCCATCCGCACAGATCCTGAACGCCTACGGTCCGGGGACTCCCAGCGCGGCGGCGGTCCCCGGGGGGCCGCTGGTCGTCGGGCTCGACCTCGGTGGCACCAAGCTCCTCGGCGTGGCCCTCGACCCGGGCCATCAGGGGAGCGAGGCCGTCGTCGAGGACAAGGTGGCCACGCCGTCGGGGACCACCGAGGTGCTCGACGCTCTGGGGGATCTGGCCGAGGACCTCCGGCGTCGCGCCCGTGAGGCCACCGGGCAGGACGTGCGGGCCGTCGGGCTCGGCGCGCCCGGCCTGGTCGATCGGGCCGGCACCTTCCGCTACGGGCCGAACCTCCCCGGCGTGGTCGGCGTCCCGCTGGCAGCCGAGCTGGGGGAGCGGCTGGGG
>DATHEV010000226.1:0-4225 GCA_035318405.1 Iamia sp. | reverse complement strand
ACGCTCTGGGTCAGCAGGTAGACGATCTCGTCGTACTTGAGCCGGGCGCCGCCGCCGAGATCGATCGGCCCGCCGGCCCGGAGCGCACCGAGCATGGCGTCGATGCCGCCCAGGATGTCGGCGGCGGAGGCCTCGGGGGTGTCGAGGGGGCAGGCCGCGGGTCCGGCGATGGCGCACTCGTCGGCGAACGCCGCGAGGACCTCGTCGTGGGCGGCGGCCTGGTGGGTGCTGAACGACAGCGGGTCGTTGGTCCACAGCTGCGGGTCGACGGCGCCGTCGAGGGCCAGGGCTCGCACCTTGCCGGGGAACAGGTTGGCGTAGACCATCCCGAGGTAGGTGCCGTAGGACCCGCCGCGGTAGGTCAGCTGGTCGTCGCCGACGGCCCGGCGCAGCAGGTCGAGGTCCCGGGCCACGTTGATCGTGGACAGGTGGCGCAGGACATCGCCGTTGCGCTCGCCGCACAGGGCGCCGTACTGCTCGGCCTTGGCCACGAGCACCTGCTCCTGGTCGGCATCGGCGGGGAAGATGGTGTCGCCCCAGTGGGCGTACTCCTCGTCGTAGTCCGCGAAGCACAGCACCGGGCTGCTCCGTCCGATGCCCCGCGGGTCGAAGCCGACGACGTCGAAGGCGGCGAGCACATCGGGGCCGAAGCGGGTGCGGGCGACGCCGCGCACCCAGTCGACGCCGCTCCCGCCGGGGCCGCCGGGGTTGATGAAGAGCGATCCGACCTTGGGACCCGGCCCGCTGGCGGGCAGCCGGATCAGCGCCAGGTCGATGGTGGCGGCCTCGGGCTGGCGGTAGTCGAGCGGCACCGTGGCGGTGGCGCACTCGAACCCGTCGTCACACGCCGTCCAGGCCAGCACCGGGGCCGGGACCAGCGTCGACGGATCGACCGGCGGGGCCGCCATCGCAGCCGTGCTCCCTGCCACCACGCCCCCGGCGACCAGCACCAGGAGGGCGACCCCCAGGGCCAGACCCCGCGCCGGGCGGCGCCGGCCTCCCACGCGGTGGGCTCGCTCGACCGGTCCTGGTCCCATGGGCGCTCCTTGATGGATTGTAGTCTAAGTTCAGACCCTAGACTACCTTTGTGGCCATGACAACAGATCGCACCCGGTCCGTCCCCTCCCCCGGCGGGAGCTCCGTCGGCATCGTCCGCGAGACCAAGGACGGTGAGCGGCGGGTGGCCCTCGACCCGCGCGGGGTCGGGGCGCTCGTCGCCGGTGGGTGTGCGGTGCGGATCGAGGCCGGGGCGGGGCTGGGGAGCGGGTTCGCCGACGACGCCTACTCCGCGGCCGGTGCCGTCGTCGTCGGGTCGGCCGCCGAGGCGTGGGCGGCGGAGGTCGTGGTGAAGGTCAAGGAGCCGCAGCCCGACGAGTGGGCCCACTTCCGGCCCGGGCTCCGCCTGTTCTGCTTCCTCCACCTGGCGGCCGAGCCCGATCTCCTCGCCGCGCTGCGGGCCCACGGGGTCAGTGCCTACGCCTTCGAGACGCTCGAGGGGTCCGGCTCCGTGCGCCTGCCCGTGCTGGCGCCCATGAGCGAGATCGCCGGTCGCGTCGCCGCCATCGTCGGGCCCCGCCACCTCGCCGACGGCTCGGGGGTGCTGGTCGGAGGGGCGGCCGGGGTGCCGCCGGCGAACGTGACGGTCATCGGTCTCGGGGTGGCGGGGACGGCGGCAGCGCGCGGGTGTCGAGGACTCGATGCCGTGGTCACCGGTGTCGACGTCGACCTCGACCGGTTGCGGGCGGCCGCCGCCGGCGGGGTCGTCGATCGGACCATGGCGTCGGACCGGGTGGCCGAGGCGGTCGCCGAGGCCGACCTGGTCGTCGGGGCCGCCCTGGTACCGGGGGCGGCGGCTCCCGTGGTGGTCACCGAGGAGATGGTTCGCAGCATGCGCCCGGGCTCGGTGGTGGTCGACCTGGCCATCGACCAGGGGGGATGCGTGGCCACGTCCCGGCCGACCAGCCACTCGGCCCCGACCTACTGGACCGGCGACGTCCTCCACTACTGCGTGACCAACGTGCCCGGCCAGTACCCACGCACCTCGTCCCACGCCCTCTCGTCGGTGGTGGCCCCGTACGTGGCCGCGTTGGCCGAGGGCCGCGACGAGATGCTGCCCGGGGCCATCAACGTCCTCGACGGGCGCGTCGTCCACCCCGTCGTGGCCGCCGCCACCCGGTGAGCGTCAGCCCGGCGGGAGCAGGCGGTCGCGCAGGCCCGGGGTGAGGGCCCAGTCGATGCAGGTCTGGGCCAGCCCGATGGCGCCGTCGACGACGGCCTGGTCGGCCGCCGGCGTGATGGCAGCGGCGGTGAAGTCGGGCTGGTGGTTCGTGGCCGGGTAGCAGTCGAGCCCGATCATCGGGTGGATCGACGGGATCTCCCGCGAGACGTTGGCCATGTCCGTCGAACCCGGGATCTTCTCGAGGTACTCGGCCAGGTCCGGGAACTCGCGCCCGAGGGCCTCGGCGTTGGCCCGGTACGGCGCCCGCAGGTCCGGGGCCTCGACGAACTCGGAGTAGCGCGGGCTGGCGTCGATGATCTCGGTCGTGCACCCGGTGGCGATCCCGCCGGCCTCGAAGCAGCGTCGGACACGCTCCTCGAGCAGCTCGAGGCGGCCCAGGTCGGGCGACCGGATGAACCACTTCCCGGCGGCGTGCCCGGGGACGACGTTGGGCGCCGACCCGCCGTCGGTGACGATGCCGTGGATCCGCTCGGCGGATCCGATGTGCTGGCGGAGCAGGCCGATCCCGACCTGGGCGACGGTGAGGGCATCGGCCGCGTTGAGCCCCATCTCGGGGAAGGCGGCGGCATGGGCCTCACGTCCGTGGTAGTGGACGTCGACGTGGGCCATGGCGTTGCACGGCATCCACTCGATGTCGAACGGAGCGGGGTGCACCATCATGGCGCCGTGCACGCCGGCGAAGCCGCCGCGCTCGAGCATCAGGACCTTGCCGCCCCCGCCCTCCTCGGCGGGGGTGCCGATCACCTTCAGGGTGATGCCGAGATCGTCGACCAGGTCGACGAGGCTCAGCCCGGCACCGACCGCGGCGGCGCAGATGATGTTGTGGCCGCACGCGTGGCCGATCTCCGGGAGGGCGTCGTACTCGGCGCAGACGGCGATGGCCAGCGGCCCGGTGCCCACGGCCGCCACGAACGCCGTCGGCAGGTCGCACACCCCGGCCTCGACGGCGAACCCGCCGTCGCTGAGGGCCTCGGCGGCCCACGCCGCCGCCCGCTCCTCCTCGAAGCACAGCTCCGGGTGGGCGTGGACGCGGTGGCTGAGGTCCACCAGCTCGGCGCGGCGAGACGAGACGTCGTCCCGGACGAGGTCCTTCAGAGCAGTGGTCACACCGATGCCTCCGTGCCGGAGAAGTCCTGGGTCGGCGAGCCGACGAGCGTCGACACGCCTCCGTCGACAGCGATGACCTGCCCGGTGATGTAGCTCGCATCGTCGGACAGGACGAACGCCACCGTACTGGCCACCTCCTCGGCGGCGCCCTGACGGCCCAGCGGGATCGGCGTCGACGCCCGACCGGCGCGCAGCTCGCCGGCCAGCCGCCCGAGCGGGGTGTCGATGAGGCCGGGCTCGACCACGTTGGCCCGGATGCCGAGCGGTGCCCCCTCGAGGGCGACGTGGCGGCACAGGGCGGGCAGGGCCGCCTTGGACGCGTCGTAGGCGGGGACGCCGCTGCCTGGGCGCTTCGCGGCGATGGAGCCGATGAAGACGATGGCGCTCCCCCTCGCCATCGTGCGCAGGGCGGCGCGGGCGGCCAGGAAGTGCGAGCGGAGGTTCACCGCGAAGGTGGCGTCCCACTCGTCGGCCGACGTGCCCTGGAGGCCGAACCCCATGCCCGTGCCGACGTTGAGGACCAGCCCGTCGAGACCCCCGAGCAGCGCGGTCGACTCCTCCATCATCCGCTCGCACTCGTCCGCCGACGACACGTCGACCACCACGACGTGGGCCGTGCCGCCCTCGGCGGCGATGAGCGCGGCGGTGTGGGCGGCCGAGGCCGGGTTCACGTCGACGCACACGACGGTCGCACCGCGCGCCGCCAGCGCCAGGGCGATGGCCCGGCCGTTGCCCAGCGGGCCGTCGTCCGCTCCCGTCTCGGTGGTGCCGGCACCGACGACGATCACGCGGCGTTGGTCCAAGGTCATCTCTGTCTCCATCTGGTCGTCATTGGTCAGGTCAGGTCGGATCGATGTCGGTGGCGGCGCGCACCTTGTC
>DATHEV010000225.1:0-9426 GCA_035318405.1 Iamia sp. | reverse complement strand
GTCGACCTCGCCGTCGATGGCCACCAGGATCCGGTGGCCGTGGGCGTCGATGGTGATCTCGGGCGCGCAGGCCGACTCGAGGGTGGGCGTGCCCGTCGCTCCCCGCAGCACGGCGCCGAGGGCGAGGCGGACGAACCCCAGCCGGGTCTCGGTCTGGGCCACGTAGCAGCACAGGACGCCGTGGGCGACCTCGGTGCGGGCCCCGATGCCGCGGGGCCCGACCTCGTAGTTGTTGTTGCCGACGAACACGAACGGCGTCCGCCGGTGCCAGCGCTGGCCGTCGACCTGGATGTCCAGACGCCGGGTGGGGAACCGCCGCAGCACCCGCCACGACGCCAGCGGCACCGACCGGACCTTCCCCCAGCCCCGGCTGGAGCGGATGTCGTCGCGCAGGTCGATCATCACCGGGTACAGCCCGATCGACGAGTTGTTCACGAACGTGCGCCCGTTGACCTGGCCCACATCGACCGGCTGGGTGCGACCCTCGACCACCACCCGGGCCGCCTCGGCCAGGTCGATGGGCACGCCGAGGTCCTTGGCGAAGTGGTTGAACGTGCCCAGCGGGAGGATGCCGAGGGCGACGTCGGTGTCGAGGAGGGCGTCGGCCGCGGTGCCCAGCGAGCCGTCGCCACCCGCCACCGCGACCACCTCGGCGCCCCGCTCGGCGGCGGCCTTCACGGCCGAGCCGAGGGCGGCCCCCACCACGACCGCGGTTCGGGGCTCGAGCCCCAGCGGGACGAAGGCCTCGGCCACGCGCGCCCGCTCGGCCTCGGCCGCATCCCCGTCGACCGAGCCCGCACCGCAGTTGACGACGACCTCGATCCTCACCGGCGCACCGTACCCACCGGCCCGGGCGGTCGACCTCCCCGTGCCAGGATGGCGGCATGTCGAAGCTCGACGCCGTGCGGGTCGTCGTCGCCGACGACCACCAGATCTGGCGCTCCGGCCTCCGGGCCGACCTGGGCGAGTCCTTCCACGTGGTCGGCGAGGCCGCCGACGCCGACGAGGCCATCGAGGTCATCGGCCGGGTGAAGCCCGACCTCGTCGTGTGCGACCTCAACATGCCCGCCGGCGGCGGGATCAAGGTGGCCCGGACCTGCGGCGAGGCCACCCGCATCGTGATGCTCACCGTCAGCGAGGCCGAGCGCGACCTGCTCGACGCCGTGGCCGCCGGCGCCGTCGGCTACCTCGTGAAGTCGACCCCGTCCGACGAGCTCCGCACCGCCCTGTGGAAGGCGGCCCAGGGCGAGCCGGTCTTCTCCCCCAGCCTGGCCGCCCTCGTCCTGGGCGAGTTCCGCCGCATGACCAAGACCGGCGGCGGGGGCCAGGCCCTCTCCGAGCGCGAGCGCGAGGTGCTCCAGCACGTGGCCAAGGGGCACACCTACCGCCAGATCGGCGAGGAGCTCTACATCGCCGAGAAGACGGTCGAGAACCACGTCCGCAACATCCTCGGCAAGCTCCACCTGAGTCGCAAGCAGGAGCTGATCAGGTACGCGCTGGAGCACGGCATCGAATGAGTCCTCTCGTCAGAAGCCTCGCTGCGCTCGTTTCTTCCTCGAACTGACGGTCCCTCGCTCCGCTCGGGGCTGAAGGTCCTCCCGGAGCCGGACGGACTCGTTCCTCGCCGACACGGCTCCTCTGCGGGGGGAGACCCCCCGCACCCCCCAGCGGCTGCGCCGGCTCCTGCCCTGGTCGTCACGCTCTCGGGCCGTCCTGGTCGCCGTTCACTGCGGGCCCCGCTGGTGGCGCGGGGATCGGTGGGCGGGTTACGCCGTTCGCTTCTCCGCCTGCCCGGACGACTGGGCGGACACCTGGTCGAGGTGGGCGCGGACGACGCGGTTGAAGGTGCCGGCGTGCTCGGCTTGGACCATGTGGGCGCCGCCGCGGATGACGACGAGCTCGGCGGCGGCGATGCGCTCGGCCAGCTCCTCGGAGTCGCCGCGGGGCGTGAGGCTGTCCTGGCTCCCGACGGTCACCAGCGTCGGGACCCGGATGGCGTCGAGCTCGTCGGCCATGGAATCGTCCATGGCGAGGATGGCGCGGGCCTGGGCGGCGAAGCCGTGGGGCGGGACGTTCACCACCAGCGGGGCGAGGAACGTGGCCAGCGGCCACACCCGGCGCAGCGACCGGGGGCCCATCAGCCAGCGCATGTTGTCCCGGACGAACACGCCCATCCCCTCGGTCTCGGCCGTCTCGACCCACTCGGCCAGGAGCTCCCGGCGCCAGGGCAGGTGCCGGCAGGCGGTGCAGGCGAGGGTGAGCGACCGGACCCGCTCGGGGGCCCGCACGGCGATGATCTGGGCCAGGATCCCGCCCATCGACACCCCGACCACGTGGGCCGACTCGTGGCCGACGGCGTCGAGCACCTGGAGGGCGTCGCGGGCCATGACCTCGAGGTCGTAGGGCCCGACGGGCTTGTCCGAGCTGCCCACGCCCCGGTTGTCGAGGGCGATGCAGCGGTAGCGGCTCCCGAAGGCGCGGCGCTGCATGATCCAGGCCCGGTGGTCGGCCCCCAGGCCGTGGACCAGCAGCAGCGGCTCGCCGTCGCTCGGACCCCACACCTGGTAGTGGAGCCGGACGCCGTCCTCGGCCCGCACGTACGCCATCAGGGCCAGCCCAGGAGCGAGCGCCGCGAGCGACCCGGCAAGCACAGTGGGCTCCTCGGCGGCGGAGCGAGCGCAGCCGACGCCGCTCGTCGGTGCCCGGTCACGGGAGACCCGCTGGGCGTCGCCCGCGATTCGGCATGGCACCGACGAGCGGGCTGGCGGCCGAGTCGAGGAGGTCCTGGACGCCGGCGCGGGCGGCGTCGACCAGGTCGGCCACGGCCAGCGGGCCCCGACCGGGCGGATGGGCGATGGGCTCGCCGACGAGGAGCCGCCAGCGGCGACCGACCTCCCGGCCCACCAGGGCGACGGGCACGACCGGCGCACCGGTGGCGAGCGCGGGGGCCAGCGCGGCGGCCGACAGGTGACCGGCGCGGCGGGGGCGGAGGTCGCGGTCGAGCGGGAGGCCGACCAGCGCCCCCGAGCGCAGCAGGCCCGTCAGCTCGTCGGGGCGGTCGACCACGGCGCCGAGGACCCGGCCCATGGTGACGAACGGGGCCACGTCGACCAGCCCGGCGGTGCGGACGTGGCGCCCCGTCGCCTGGCGCACGCCCCGGGCGAGCACGACCGGCTCCGAGATCCCCAGCGCCCGGTTGTGGACCAGGACGGCGGGCCGGTCGGTCGGGATCCGCTCGGGCCACTGCGCCTCGACGCTCCAGCGCAGCCCGACCAGCGGCGACGCCAGGGCCACGATGTCGGGGTCGAGGCCCCACTCGTCGACGTGGTGGGTCCCGTCGAGCCGGCGGCGGACGAAGGCCGCCGGCGTCAGTCGCACCTCGCCGAGCACCGAGGACGGGGAGGACGCCGCCCGGCTCATGCGGCCGACCGCCGGTGGTCGACGTCGAGGTGGACGATCTCCGCCCACTCGTACAGGTCGTGGATGACATCGACCGTCGAGCGGGCCGGCTCCAGCCCCAGCATCTCCTCGCCGAGGCAGCCCTCGGCGCCCCGGCCCTTCGTCAGCAGCTCGACCACGTGGGCCGGCAGCGGGGCGCCGACCAGCTCGCAGCCGGCCCGGGCGGCGAGCCAGCCCAGACCCGCCGTCGGGAGCGGGATGCGACCGCCGAGACGCACGGCCTGGAACGGCGTCACCGCGCCCGGCCCGACCACGTTCACGGTGCCGTCGACCCCGGCGTCGAGGGCCCGCACGGTGGCGGCGGCGGCGTCCTCCTGGTGGAGGAGCGAGAAGGGCGGGTCGGCGAGGGCGGAGATGGGCACGGCCGGCAGCCGGAGGTAGCGGCCCAGCGGGCTGGGGATGTGGGGCCCGACGACCGGGGCGAAGCGGAGGATCGTCAGGGGCACATCGGCGGCGATGGCGGACTGGGCCGCCACCTCCTCGACCCGGGCCAGGGTGCGGCCCCACGGCGTGGTGGGCTGCGGGTGGACCGTCTCGTCGGGCCGCTGGGGGCCACCCCGCGGCCGGCCGTAGACCTCGATGCCGCTGCGCACCACCAGCCGGTCGAGCGACGGGCACTGTGCCGCCGCGCCCAGCGCCACCAGGGCCGACGCCTCCGACAGGGTGGCCGCGGTGCGGGCCACGACCCGGGCGCCGGGCTCGTAGACCCCGAGGTGCACCACGGCGGTGGGCTCCAGGTCGCGGACGACGGCGACGGTGCGCGCCCGGTCGCGGGGGTCGACCCGGTGGAAGTGGGCCTTGGGGATCCTCCCCCTCGGGGGGTCGATGTCCACGCCGACGATGGCCTCGATCCGGTCGTCCGCCTCCAACAGGTTGGTGACGCGCGTCCCCAGCTCGCCCCCCATCCCGGTCAGCAAGACGCGCATCGACCCGTCCCTCAGTCGACGTTCTTCTTGAAGATGAGGCGGAGGCCGTGGAGGGTGAGCCACGGCTCGAGGATCTCGATCGAGCGGGTGTAGGGGGCGATCAGCGCGGCCAGGCCGCCGGTGGCGATGATGGTGGCGTCCGGGCCGACCTCGTCGATCATCCGGTCGACGATGCCGTCGACCTGGCCGGCGAAGCCGTAGACGGCGCCGGCCTGGAGGGCGTCGACGGTGTTGCGGCCGATGACGCTGCGGGGCTCCTGGAGCTCGATGCGGCGGAGGGCGTCGGCCCGCTGGTAGAGGGCGTCGAGGCTGATGTCGATGCCGGGGGCGATGGCGCAGCCCAGCAGCTCGCCGTTGGCCGACACCGCGTCGTAGGTGGTGGCCGTGCCGAAGTCGATGACGATGGCGGGCCCGCCGAACACGTCGATGGCGGCCACCGCGTTGGCGATGCGGTCGGCGCCGACCTCACGGGGGTTGTCGGTGAGGACGGGCATCCCGGTGCGGACGCCGGGCTCGATCACCACGGGCCGGAACCCGAAGTAGCGCTCGACCATGTTGCGGAAGGCGGCCGTGGCCCGGGGCACCACCGACGAGATGACGATGCCGTCGATGTCGTCGTCGAAGGAGAACCCGTGGAAGCCGAGGAACTCCTGGATGGTCAGGGCGTGCTCGTCGGCGGTGCGCTCGGCCTTGGTGGCGATCCGCCAGTTGTCGAGCAGTCCCTGCTCGCAGCGGGAGCTGCCCTCGCGCACGGGGCCGTCGGCGTCGGGACCTTCGTAGAGGCCGATCACCGTCTGGGTGTTGCCGATGTCGATGGCGAGCAGCACCGCAGTGAGCCTCCGAGCCGGGGGTCGACGCCGCCAGCATCGTCGGTGCGTCGATGCACCGAGAAATCGATGGCCCGCTCGAACTCGGTGGGAAACACGCCCCCCTGGGGGCAGATTTCCCACCGAGTTCGGCGTGGGGGCCGACTCAGATGCTCGAGAGGCCGCCGTCGGCGGCGATGGGCGGGGCGTCGATGGTGGCGCGACCGCCCCGACTGCGACCGCCGCGGCCCCGACGTTCGAGCCAGGTGGCGACGGTGGTGAGGGTCAGGTTGATGGCGATGTAGATGGCGGCCACGACGATGGCGGTGGGGATGACGTTGCCCACGTTGGTGTAGATGCGCCGGCCCGACCGCAGCAGCTCGGGGTAGGCGACGATGAAGCCGAGGGCGGAGTCCTTGAGCAGCACCACCATCTGGCTGACCAGCGTGGGCAGCATCGTGCGCACGGCCTGCGGGAGCTGGACCAGCCGGGTGACGGCGGTGCGGGTGAGCCCGATGCTGAGGGCGGCCTCGACCTGGCCCTTGGGCACGGAGCGGATCCCGGCCCGGAAGATCTCGGCGAAGACCGAGCCGTTGTAGAGGGTGAGCCCGACGACCAGGGCGGTGAAGGGCTCGAGGCTGTTGCCGGTGATCCGGGGGATGCCGAGGAAGGCGAAGAAGATCAGCAGCACGAGGGGGATGGCGCGGAACAGGCCCACGAAGCCGGTGGCCAGCCAGCGCACCGGCCACCACTGCGACAGCTGGGCCACGCCCAGGACGACGCCCAGGACGAGCGCCAGCACCAGCGCCAGCCCGGCCGCCTTCAGCGTGGCGACCAGGCCCCGCAGCAGGATGCGCTGGACGCCGGCACCGGCGAACGGGTCCCAGTAGACCTTGCGGAACTGGCCGGTGGCCTCCAGCCGCCAGATCACCAGGGCGACGAGCGGCACCAGCACCAGGGCGACGGCGAGGACGCTGCCGACGAGGATCCGCCGCCGGCCCCGAGGACCCGGCGCATCGAACAGGGCGACGGCCATCAGCTGCCCCCCGCCCCGCCGAGGCCGCCCGCCCCGGCCTGGGCCTCCATCGCGGCCGACGGCGACAGCCCGAGGTCGCGGCCCGTGCGCTCGGGGTCGACCTTCTTCTCCAGCACCCACGAGCCGCCGAACAGCACGGCGGCGAGGACCATGTAGCCGAAGGCGGTGGTGAGGAGCAGCGGGAAGGTGGCGCTGGCGTCGTTGTTCTGGAGCCGGCGGAGCACCTGGTTGGCCTCGGCCACGTTGAAGGCCACCGCCACCGACGTGTTCTTGAGCAGGGCGTTGAGCACACCGGTCAGCGGCGGGATGACCGCCCGGAAGGCCTGGGGCAGCACGACCAGCCGGAGCACCAACCGGAAGCTCAGCCCGATCGACCGGGCCGCCTCGACCTCGCCCGGGTCGACGGTGTTGATGCCCGACCGCACCCCCTCGCAGACAAAGGCCGTCGTGTAGGTGGTGAGGGCCACGATGGCGAAGGCGGTGAACGACAGCCGGATCTCCATCCGGGGCAGCCCGAAGGTGGAGAAGATGAACAGCAGCGTCAGCGGCGTGTTGCGCACGATGGTGACGTAGGTGGTGCCGAGCCACCGGAGGGGCGGGATGGGCCCCACGCGCATGATGGCGAGCAGCGTCCCGAGGATCAGCGAGAGCAGACCCGAGCTGACGGTGAGCCACACCGTGGTGCGGAAGCCGTCGAAGATGAGGTCGCGGTTGTCCGCGACGTAGTCCCAGCCGCCCACCTCAGGGCGCCTCGACCGGTCTCACCGTCAGCTCGGGGGTCACGCTCGTCAGTACCGGTCGACCTCGGGCGGCTCGGGGGCCTCGACCCCGCTGGAGCCCAGGGTGGCGTTGAAGGCCTCCTCCCACGTGCCGTCCTCGTAGGACTGCTCGATGACGTCGTTGAGGAAGTCGCGGAAGTCGTCGTCGCCCTTCTCGAGGCCGATGCCGTAGGGCTCCTCGCTGAAGGTCTCGCCCACGACGCGGAACTCACCCTCGTAGTTCGGGTCGGCGGCGTAGCCGGCGAGGATGATGTCGTCGGTGCTCACGGCGTCGACCTGACCGCTCTGGAGCTGGTCGACGCACTCGGTGTAGGTGTCGAACTCGACCGGCTCGGCGTCGGGGTAGTCCTCCCGGATGCGCTCGATCGGGGTCGACCCGCTGGCGGCGCAGACCCGCTTGCCGGCGAGGTCGTCGGGCCCGTTGATCGAGTCGTCGTCGGCGCCCACGAGGAGGTCCTGGCCGGCGACGTAGTAGGGGCCGGCGAAGTCGATGACCTCCTTGCGCTCGTCGTTGATCGTGTAGGTGGCGATCACGATGTCGACGGTGCCGTTCTCGATGAACGCCTCCCGGTTGGCCGAGACGGTCTCGATGAAGTCGATGTCGTCGGCGGCGATGCCGAGGGCCGCCCCGACGAGCTTGCCCATCTCGACGTCGAAGCCCTCGGGGTCCTCGGACTCGAGGTTGACGGCGCCCAGGCCGGGCTGGTCGAACTTGGTGCCGATCTTGATCGTGCCGGCCTCGGCCAGGTCGGCCATGGTCGAACCCTCCGGGAACTCGGCGTTCTCGGCCACCTCCGGCTCGGTGGTCTCGGGCGTGTCGCCGTCGCCGGAGTCGAGCCCCTCGTCGTCGTCGCCGCAGCCGGCGAGCAGGAACGCCAGCGGCAGGAGAAGGGCGAGGAACAACCTCAGCTTGTGCTTCATGGGGAGCCTTTCATCGGGGGATTCGGTGGTGCAGGGGTAGCGGACGGGATCAGTGGCTGAGGATCTTCGAGAGGAAGTCCTTGGCCCGATCGGTCTCGGGGTGGTCGAAGAAGTCGGACGGCGTGCGGACCTCGAGGATCCGGCCCTCGTCCATGAACACGACGCGGTCGGCGGCCTTGCGGGCGAACCCCATCTCGTGGGTGACCACGACCATGGTCATGCCCGAGGCCGCCAGCTCGACCATGACGTCGAGGACCTCGCTGATCATCTCGGGGTCGAGGGCCGACGTGGGCTCGTCGAACAGCATGATCTTGGGCTCCATGGCCAGGGCCCGGGCGATGGCGACCCGCTGCTGCTGGCCGCCCGACAGCTCGGCCGGCATGGCGTCGGCCTTCTCGGCCAGCCCGACGCGCTCGAGCAGCTGGCGGGCCCGCTCCTCGGCCGCCGCCCGCTTGAGGCCCCGCACCTTGATCGGCCCCACGGTGACGTTGCGCAGCACCGACATGTGGGAGAAGAGGTTGAAGCTCTGGAAGACCATGCCCACGTCGGCCCGGAGGCGGGCCAGGGCCGCCCCCTCCTGGGGCTGGGGCTCGCCGTCGATGTGGATCTCGCCCGAGCCGATGGGCTCGAGCCGGTTGATCGTGCGGCACAGGGTGGACTTGCCCGAGCCCGACGGCCCGATGACCACCACGACCTCGCCCCGGCCGACCTCGAGCTCGATGTCCCTGAGCACGTGCAGCGGGCCGAAGTGCTTCTGCACCTGGTGCATCTGCACCAGGGCGTCGGGGTTCGCCGCCCACTCCTCGGCCGGCTCGGGCTCCGGCCCCGCCGCCGGCGGGGAGGGGTCCTTCTGGAGACCGACGGGGTCGGCCGGCTGCTGGTCCAACGGGTGCTCGTCTCGACGGGCTCCCCCCCGAAGGGTCCCGAGAGTCGTACCACGCCACCGTGTTCCCCACACCCGAACTCCTCCCGTCGGTCGCCGGGCCCGGTCGTACGCTGCCGGAAATGGGCACGGTGAGGACGATCGAGGAGCTCGAGGCGATCTACGGAGAGATGGTGCCGGCGGCGCGCACCAAGGAGGTCGACCACCTCACCCCTCTCCACCAGGAGTACGTGGCCGCCTCGCCCTTCGTGGTCGTGGCGTCCTCGGGTCCCGACGGGCTCGACTGCTCGCCCCGGGGCGACCCCGCCGGGTTCGTCCGCATCGCCGACGAGCGCACCCTGCTGATCCCGGATCGGCGGGGCAACAACCGGGTCGACACCCTGCGGAACCTGGTGGTCGACCCGCGGATCGCGCTGCTGTTCCTGGTGCCCGGCATCGGGGTGACCCTGCGGGTGAACGGCACCGCCGAGCTGTCGACCGACGCCGAGCTGCGGGCCTCGTTCGCCATCCAGGGCAAGGAGCCGGCCACGGTGATCGTGGTGACGACGACGTCGGTCTACACCCAGTGCCCCAAGGCCCTGATCCGCGGCCGGTTGTGGGATCCCGACCAGCACCG
>DATHEV010000224.1:0-3300 GCA_035318405.1 Iamia sp. | reverse complement strand
ACCGACGACCCCGACGTCGACGCCCGCGTCTCGGCGGCCATCGACCACGAGGTCGTGCTCGAGTCCCTGCGCCCGGCCGACGATCTCGACCACTACCGGCGGGGCGCCGCCTATCACGACGACTTCATGGTCGAGCTGCGGTCGATCTTCGGCCGGGAGGGGGACGAGCCCCTCCCCGACCTGTCGGCCTTCCCCGAGACGATCATCGAGTTCGAGTCGCCGCCCGGCACCTACTACGACGTCCACCCGCTGATGCTGATGACGACCTCGGCGCTGCGGTCGCTCGAGACGGCGCTGCCCGACAGCAACGTCGACGTGCGCCGCTTCCGCCCCAGCCTCGTCCTCGACACCGGTGACGCCGACGGCCACCCCGAGCGGGAGTGGATCGGCCGCCACCTGCGCATCGGCGGGGCCGTGGTGGCCATCGAGGGCGGCTGCCCCCGCTGCGTCATGGTCACCCGGAAGATCGACGACGACGTTCCGCAGGACCGCACCATCCTGCGGCACATCGTGCGCGACCTCGGCCAGGATGTCGGCGTCTACGGCACGGTCGTCGAGCCCGGCCCCATGGCGACCGGCGACCCCGTGGAGCTGCTCACCTGAAGGCGGGCGCCACCTCGGTGATGAGGAGGTCCATGGCGTCCTTGGCTCGGTCCGACGACCCGAGGGTGAAGTCGGGGACGATGAGCTCGTCGAGGCCGGCCTCGGCCCAGCGGCCGATCGTGTCGACGAGCTGCTCGGCGGTGCCGCCGATGGCGGGCCGGACCTTGGCCAGCTCCTCGGCCTTGGCCGCACCCTTGGGCCCGACCATCACCAGCGCCTGGGTCGACGTGTGCAGCGTCGTCGGGTCGCGCCCGGCCTCGTCCAGGGCCCGGTCGTAGCCCTGACGCCGCTCGAGCCACAGCTCGGGCGTGCTCCAGGTGTTCCACTCCTGGGCGTACTCGGCGACGATGCGCGCCATCACGGTCTGGCCGCTCGACCCGATCAGCAGCGGCAGCGGGCCGACGGGCTTGGGCTCGAGGGGCGCATCGGTGAGCTGGTAGCGCTCGCCGGCGACGGTCGTGCGCGCCTGGTCGCGGAGGCCGGTGACGACCTGGCAGGCCTCCTCGAACCAGGCCAGCCGCTCCTTCACCGCGCCCAGCGCGATGCCGTAGGCCTCGTGCTCGTTGACCTGCCAGCCGGCGCCCAGGCCCAGCACCATGCGGCCGCCGGAGACGTGGTCGATGGTGACCGCCTGCTTGGCCAGGACGGCCGGGTGGCGGTACGTGTTGCCGGCCACCAGCGAACCGAGGCGGACCCGCGGCACGGTGGCGGCGAGGGCGGCCAGCAGCGAGAAGCACTCGTGCATGGGGTCGTCGTTCGGACCCTCGGCGTTGGTCATGAAGTGGTCGGCGACCCACAGGCCGTCCCACCCGGTGGCCTCGACATGGCGGCCGCGGTCGAGCACCTCGTCCCACGGGTGGGCGGCGGAGATCCAGTGGCTGAAGCGCATCGGTCAGGACTCCGGGAGCTCGGGCTCGGGGTCGAGGTCGAAGCCACCGAGGTGGGCGGTGTCGTTGAAGCCACGGACGATCCAGCGGTCGCCATCGACCACCAGGTGGGTGATCGAGCCGTTGTCGGCGCCGACGAAGGCGAAGCCGCGCCCGCCCTCGACCGCCTGGCGCACGACCTCGCCGATGACGCCGCCGTGGACCACGACGACGACCCGCTGGTCGGGGTGGGCGGCGACGATGCGGGCGATGCCGGCCTTCAGGCGGGCACCGAAGGTCTCGGTGCTCTCGGCCCCGGGGATGGCGTCCCAGCGCTGGGTCTCGAACATCTGCACGGCGATCGGGTGGCCCTCGGCCACGTGGCGGCGGAAGGCGCCGCCCTCCCACTCGCCCAGGTGGACCTCGCGGAGGTCGGGCTCGACGATCGGGCTGATCCCGAGCTTCTCCGCCAGCGGCGCCGCCGTCTGGTGGGTGCGCTGAAGGGTGGTGACGTAGATGGCGTCGACCCCCTGGTCGGCCAGCCGCATGCCGACCTGCTGGGCCTGCCAGCGGCCGTCGGGGGCGAGGGCGGGGTCGTCGTGCCCGTCGACCTGCGGGATCTCGACGCCGGGGACCACGGCCGCGGACTCCCCGTGGCGGACGAGGAGGATCTCGGTGGCGCCCGGCGGGCGGCGGAAGCGGTACTGCTTGTACTCGGTCGGTCGGTCGTCGCCGGTCGGCGCGTCGTCGGGCATGGCGCCGACCGTACCGACGATCACGGTGCCTCCGGACGACCGGCCGGCGACCCTGGCGCGAACTCGGCACGGTCTCGCACCGCAGCGGCACGAAGACGTGCCGAGAACGGGGGCGGTCAGCCGGTGGCGGCCTCGGCCGCCTTGCGGGCGGCGATGACGCGGATCGGGGGCTCTTTCATCGGCGGCTGGCGCCGGGGCGGGCACTGGGCCAGGAGCCGACCGGTGATCTCGGCGATCTCGGCGATGGCGGCCTCGTAGGCCTCCTCGACCTGGGCGTTGGGGTGGCGGATGCCGGAGACCTTGCGCACGTACTGGCGGGCGGCGGCCTCGACCTCCTCGGTGGTGGCGGGCGGCTCGAGCCCGCGGAGCTCGGTGATGTTGCGGCACATGGCGTCGAGGCTAGGGCTAGGCCGAGGCGGTCCGCTCCGCCGTCACGGCCTCGACCAGCTCGCGGAGGGCGGCCGGCGCCTTCGAGGGGGCACCGGAGTCGTAGGGCGGCTGGGGGTCGTACTCGATGCCGAGCTGGATGGCCTGGGCGATCTCGGGGCCGGCCAGCGAGGCGACGAGGGTGAGCGCCATGTCGATCCCCGCCGACACCCCGGCACCGGTGATGACCTTGCCCTGGACGACGACCCGCTGCTCCAGCGGGTTGGCCCCGAACGAGCGGAGGTGGTCGTAGGCGATCCAGTGGGTCGTGGCGTCGAGGCCTTCGAGGACGCCGGCCGCCCCCAGCAGGAGCGCTCCGGTGCACACCGACGTCGTGTAGGTGGTGTGCGGGTGGGCAGAACGGATCCACTCGACGATCGGCTCGCCGGGCACCGCCAGCGTCCGGCTGACGAGCCCGCCGGGCACGAGCAGCACGTCGGGCCGGGGCACGTCCTCGAACGTGTGCTCGATGTCGAAGTGGAGCAGGCCCTTGTCGTCGTCGAGCCGTCCGGTCTTCTCGGCGCACAGCACGACCTCGGCATCCGGCAAGTGGGTGAGCACCTGGTAGGGGCCGATGGCGTCGAGCACCGTGAACTCGGGGTAGAGGCCGATGGCGATCTGCATGGGGGAACGTCCCTTCGTCTCAGTCA
>DATHEV010000223.1:0-2346 GCA_035318405.1 Iamia sp. | reverse complement strand
CGGACAAACCCTCGACCCCGTCCGCACCACGACGGGTCACGGCACGATCGTGACCACGTGGCCCTTCCCGGCCGCCGTCCAGGTCCCCTCGCACCGCCACCACGCCCACCAGCTGAGCCTGGCCACCGCCGGGGGTGCCCTCGCCCTGGAGGCCGAGGGGCGGACGTGGATCGTCCTGCCCGACCGGGCGCTGTGGATCCCGGCCGGCGTCCACCACAGCGTCGGCTCCCTGGGCGCGGCCGAGATGACGACGCTGTGGCTCGACCCGGCCCGCTGTCCCATCGGCTGGGACCGCACCGCGGTGGTCGGCGTCGACGCCCTCGTCGCCCTGCTCGTCGAGCGGCTGCTCGACCCCGCTCTGGTGGAGGACGCCCGGACCCGCACCGAGGCCGTCCTGTTCGACGCCCTCCGGCCGGTGGACGCCGACGTGCTCGACCTCCCGCTCCCCGCTGACGACCGGGCGAGACGGGTGGCCGAGGCGCTGCTGGCCGATCCCGCGGACGCCCGCACGCTGGTGACGTGGGGGCGGGTGGTGGGCGCCAGCGACCGCACCCTCCAGCGGGCCTTCCGCAGCGGGACCGGGCTGGGCTTCCAGGAGTGGCGCACCCGCGCCCGGGTCGCCGCCGCCCTCCGGCTGCTGCTCACCGACCGACCCGTCGCCGCCATCGCCGGCGACGTGGGCTACGCCACGTCCAGCGCCTTCGGGGCCGCCTTCCGCTCCGTCACCGGCCTGCCCCCCTCGGCCTACCGGGCTCGCTAGCCCGGGACCACCTCGACGTCGCCCTCGGCGTCCGGGGCGTGGAGGGCGAGCAGGGCGGCGCCCTCGTGGGTGGCCTCCGCGGTCTGGGCCCGGGTCCACGGCCTCATGGGCCGGAGCACCAGACGGGCCCGCCCGCCGTCCCGGACGATCCGCCACAGCCCGGCGACCATCCCGTCGACCAGCACCACCCGGGGGCGGGGATCGAGGCCGAGCACGTGGTTCGAGCCCAGGTCCGGCGGCACGATGCGGCTGCGGTCGGTGTGGCCCAGCACGACGTTGTCGAACTCGGGGAGGAACCGCACCGGAGCGGGGACGTCGGCGTCGGGCAACGGTGCGTCGGGGAGGTCGACCAGCACCCGACCCGTCTCCTCGTGGCGGTAGGTCACCAGCCGGTCGGCCAGGCGGTCGAGCCTGGCCTGCACGCCCGTCCATCCCGACCACGTGGCGATGTCGGCCGTGCTGGCCGGGCCGAAGGCGGCGAGGTAGCGGAGGATCACGGCGTCCTCGTCGGCCGGACCGACCTCGGCGAGCGGCCGGCCCAGCCACTGGTCGAGCGGTGCCCAGCGGGCCGGGCCGGTCTTGCCCCACACCCCTCGGGGCGGGACCTGGACGGTGGGGAGGGCGTACTTGATGACGTCGACGAGACGGTCGAGGTCGGGGCTGCCGGCGTCGGCCACGCGGGTCCTGACCTCGGCCCCGGTGCGGGGCGCCTCGCCGATCCAGGACCAGACGTCGGCCAGGATGGCGTCGAGGTCGAGCCCGGCCACCGCCCGCCCGAACATGTTCCCGGGCGAGATCCGCCGGCGCATCAGGTCGCGGACCAGCGCCCGGGCCAGGAGGGCGTCGTCGGCGGTGTGGAGGTGGACCGTGCCCCGCCAGGTGACCAGGCGGGCGAGGGTGCGGTCCTCGAGCCGGCGGCCGAGGTCGTCGGGGTCGAAGCCGACCAGCCGCGACCACAGCCCGGTGTAGGGGTCGAGCGGCTCCTGGGCCTGGAGCCCGACGAGATGGGCGACCTGGTCGGGCACCGGGCGGTCGACCCGGGCCAGCAGGTCCTGCCGGGCGAGGAGGGCCCGGTTGAGCCGGCGGCGGGTCAGGGTCGGAGGTGTCGCGGCCACGTGGCCGAGTGTCCCACCCCACGCGGACAGGTCCTGGCCGGTTCTCGCCCGGTCAGGTCCGCGCCGTGCGGAGGGCACGCTCCTGGTGCCCGGGCGACGACGAGACGACCTGATCCGCTGAAGTGGCCAGGACCTGGCCGGTTTGGGGTGCGACACTCGCACCGTGCGCGCCGACCGCCTCGTGGCCACCCTCCTGCTGCTCCAGTCCAAGGGCCGCGTCACGGCGGCCGAGGTGGCCGAGGAGCTGGAGGTCTCCGAGCGCACCGCCCGCCGCGACCTCGAGGCGCTCGGCATGGCCGGGATCCCCGTCTACTCCCAGGCCGGGCGGGGCGGCGGGTGGTCGCTGCTCGGCGGCGCCCGCACCGACCTCAGCGGGCTCACCGCCACCGAGGCCCAGGCGCTGTTCGTGCTGCTGGGACCGTCGGCCGGCATCGTGCCCGAGGCCCGCTCCGCGCTGCGCAAGCTGGTGCG
>DATHEV010000222.1:0-2754 GCA_035318405.1 Iamia sp. | reverse complement strand
GCGTCGGTGCGCAGCCCCGACATCGGCTCGGGGAAGGTGCCGGCGATGGCCACCTCGGCCATGCCGAAGGCCGGGAAGACCGCACCGGGTCGGAGTCCGTGGCGCTCGCCGGCCTCGATGAACGACGCGACCGTCTCCGGGTCGACCGGCTCGGCCCCGTTGAGGGCGACGCGCATGGGCGAGAGGTCGAGCCCGTCGAGTCGCCGCATGGCCTTGGTGGCCAGGACCCAGGCGAAGTTGGGGCCGGCGGTGGCGGTGGCGCCGTAGTCCGACATCCACTGGACCCACCGCGACGGCGAGGCCATGAAGTCCTGCGGGCCGGCCAGGGCCAGGTCGCCGCCGGCGGCCATGCACAGGGTCAGGATCCCGACCAGGCCCATGTCGTGGTAGAGCGGCAGCCACGAGACCAGGACGTCGGTGTCGGCGTCGTAGTCGGTCGCCGTCATGATGGCGTCGAGGTTGGCCACCACCGCCCGGTGCGGGAGCATCACGCCCTTGGGCTCGGCGGTCGAGCCACTGGTGAACTGGAGGATGGCCAGCCGGCTGGGGTCGAGGCGGGGCGAGACGAAGGCGTCGGGGTCGGCGCCCAGCTGCTGGAGGTCGACGAAGGGCGGGTCGTCGTCACGGGCCTCGACGAAGGGGGCCAGCTGCTCGTCGATCAGCACCATGGCGGCGTCGGCCTGGCGCAGCCGGGCGCGGGTCTGGTCGACGAACTCCTCGATCGACCCCATCCGCATCGGGAGCGGCATCACCATCACGGTGGCGCCCGCCAGCCAGGTCGCCTGGATGGCGGTGACCAGCGAGCGGCTGGTCGGGCCGAGCAGGGCGACGTGGTCGCCGGGCCCGATCCCGCGGGCCTGAAGGGCGGCGGCCACGCCCCGGGCGTCGGTGTGCAGCTCCGACCACGGGACCCTCTCGGCATCGTCGCCGTGCAGGAAGGTGATGGCGCCGCGGCCGCGATCGGCAGCCGCCTCGATCCGGAGGGGAAGGGTGAGCACGGTGCCTCGGACCCTGGTCACCCCGGGTTCGTTACCCGATCGTCACATCGCCGTCAGCCCCTGCCGCCGCACCCCTCGGCCCACGAGGTGCCAGGCACCTCGTGGGCCGCGGATCGGGTGGGGCGCGGCGGAGGGCCAGGAGTACCGTCGGAGGCATGGCCGAGCCCGTCACCACCGCCGCTGACACCCCCGCCCACCGCTACTCGGCCGCCCTCGCCAACGACATCGAGGCCCGCTGGCAGGACCGGTGGGCGGCCGACGGCACCTTCCACACGCCGAACCCCGTCGGCCCCCTGAGCGAGGGCTTCGAGGCCATGGCGGGCCAGCCGCCCCGCTACATCATGGACATGTTCCCGTACCCCTCGGGGGCGGGCCTGCACGTCGGCCACCCGCTGGGCTACATCGGCACCGACGTCTACGGCCGCTACCTGCGGATGACCGGCCACAACGTGGTCCACACCATGGGCTACGACTCCTTCGGCCTGCCCGCCGAGCAGTACGCCCTGGCGACCAACACCCACCCGCGGGTCACCACCGAGGCCAACATCGCCACCATGCGGGCCCAGCTGCGCCGGCTGGGGCTGGCCCACGACGACCGGCGGTCGATCTCCACCACCGACACCGACTTCTACCGCTGGACCCAGTGGATCTTCCTGAAGATCTTCGGCAGCTGGTACGACACCGAGGCCGACCGGGCCCGCCCCATCGACGAGCTGGTGGCCGCGCTGGACGCCGGCGAGCGGGAGCCGGAGCCGGGCACCAACGACTCAGGCACTCCGTGGGCCGAGCTGGACGCCGGCGAGCGGCGCACCGTGATCAACAAGCACCGGCTGGCCTACCTGGCCGAGGTCCCCGTCAACTGGTGCCCCGGCCTGGGCACGGTGCTGGCCAACGAGGAGGTCACCGCCGACGGCCGCTCGGAGCGCGGCAACTTCCCCGTCTACCGGCGCCCGATGGAGCAGTGGATGTTCCGGATCACGGCCTACGCCGACCGGCTGATCGCCGACCTGGACCCGCTGGACTGGACCGAGGCCATCAAGAACCAGCAGCGGAACTGGATCGGCCGCTCCACCGGCGCCCGGGTCGCCTTCTCCACGTCCGCGGGCCCGCTCGAGGTCTTCACGACGCGGCCCGACACGCTGTTCGGGGCGACCTACATGGTCGTCGCCCCCGAGCACCCGCTGGTCGAGGCGCTGACCGCCGAGGAGTGGCCGGCGGGCACGCCCGCGGTCTGGACCGGCGGCGAGGCCACGCCCACCGCCGCCGTCACCGGCTACCAGAAGACGGCCAGCCGCCGCTCCGACATCGACCGCCAGGCGGTCGACAAGGCCAAGACCGGCGTGTTCACCGGCTCGTACGCCACCAACCCGGTGAACGACGAGCAGATCCCCGTCTTCGTGGCCGACTACGTCCTGATGGGCTACGGCACCGGGGCGATCATGGCCGTGCCCGGCCAGGACCAGCGCGACTGGGACTTCGCCGAGGCCTACGACCTGCCCATCATCCGCACCGTCCAGCCGTCCGAGGGCTTCGACGGGAAGGCCTTCACCGGCGAGGGCCCGGCCATCAACAGCAGCTTCCTGGACGGCCTGGAGGTCGGGCCGGCCAAGGAGGCGATCATCGCCTGGCTGGTCGAGCACGGCCATGGCGTCGCCACCGTCCAGTACAAGCTGCGCGACTGGCTGTTCAGCCGCCAGCGCTACTGGGGCGAGCCCTTCCCATCGTCTTCGACGACGCCGGCCGGCCGCGGGCGCTG
>DATHEV010000221.1:0-2503 GCA_035318405.1 Iamia sp. | reverse complement strand
AACGCCATCGGCTACGACGGCCCGCTCTCGGTGGAGTGGGAAGACGCCGGCATGGACCGCCTCGTCGGCGCTCCTGAAGCGCTCGAGTTCGTGCGCAAGTTCGCGTTCCCCGCTCCTGCAGCTGCGTTCGACGCCGCCTTCGCCACCAAGGGGTAGACGGTCCCACGTGGTGCCAGGCACCTCGTGGGCGTCGGATCACGGGTGCGCCCTGCGAGGCGGCCCCACGAGGTGCCTGGCACCACGTGGGCGCCATGTGGGCGGGGGGCGCGCGAACGGCGGTAGCGTCGTCGCGGTGACCTCACGCTTCCGGTACTCGCGGTGGGACGGGACGCAGACCGGGCTGGAGTTCGACGCCGACGACGTCCTCGGCGAGGTCACCGACGACCTGCTGTACCACGGCGACCTGGCGGCGGCGCTGCGCCGGCTGATGCAGCAGGGCTTCACCGACCGCAACGGCGAGGACGTCCAGGGCGTCCGCGACCTGCTGGAGAAGCTCCGCGAGGCGCGGCGCGAGCGGCTGGAGAACGCCGACCTGGGGGGCGCCTACGAGGACATCGCCAACCGCCTGCGCGAGGTGATCGAGCAGGACGCCGAGGCCATCGACGCCTTCGAGCAGGAGGCGGCCGAGTCCGGCGACGCCCGTCGCCAGGAGCTCACCGAGCAGGTGGCCCAGCAGCGGCGTGACGACCTGGCCGCCCTCCCGCCCGATCTGGCCGGCCAGGTGAAGGCGCTCCAGGAGCACGACTTCACCTCCGACGAGGCCCGCGACGCCTTCGATGCCCTGCTCGACGAGCTGCGCAAGGAGATGGTCGAGTCCTGGTTCAAGGGGATGTCCGAGGCCATGGCCGACCCGGATCCCGAGGCCATGGCCCGGGTCAAGGACATGTTCGCCGCCCTCAACGAGATGCTCGAGCAGCGCGCCGCCGGCCGCGAGCCGGAGTTCGACGCCTTCATGGAGCGCTTCGGCGACATGTTCCCCGAGAACCCGTCGAACCTCGACGAGCTGCTCGAGGCCATGGCCCGCCGGATGGCCGCCATGCAGTCGATGCTCGCCTCCATGAGCCCCGAGCAACGGAGCCAGCTCCAGCAGCTGTCCGACTCGCTGATGGAGGACATGGACCTCCGCTGGCAGCTCGACCAGCTGGGCGCCAACCTGCGCCAGCTGTTCCCCGACGCCGGCTGGGGCCGCAAGTACGACTTCAGCGGCACCGACCCGCTCAGCTTCGCCGAGGCCGCCGGACTCATGGACGAGCTGGGCGACCTCGACCAGCTCGAGCAGCTCCTGACCCGGGCCTCGTCTCCCGGTGCGCTCGGCGACGTCGACCTCGACCGGGCCCGCGAGCTCCTCGGCGACAAGGCGGCCCAGAGCCTGGAGCGGATGGGCGAGCTGGTCGAGATGCTCACCGAGGCCGGCCTCATCGAGCAGCGCGAGGGCCGGCTCGAGCTCACGCCGAACGGCCTGCGGCGCATCGGCCGCAACGCCCTCCGCGACATCTTCGCCAAGCTCGACCCGACCCAGCTGGGCCGGCACGAGATCGACCGCACCGGCTCCGGCCACGAGCGGGCCGACGAGACCAAGGCCTACGAGTTCGGCGACCCCTTCAACCTCCACATCGAGCGCACCATTCGTAACGCCCTGGCCCGCCAGGGCGGCGGCACGCCGGTGACCCTGACGCCCGACGACTTCGAGGTCGAGCGGACCGAGCACACCACTCGGGCCTCGACCGTGCTGATGATCGACCTGTCGCTGTCGATGCCGATGCGCGACAACTTCCTGCCGGCCAAGAAGGTGGCCATGGCCCTCCACCACCTGATCACCACCCAGTTCCCCCGTGACTTCATCGGGCTGGTGGGCTTCAGCGAGGTGGCCCGGCCGATCGTGGCCCACGAGCTGCCCGAGGTGTCGTGGGACTTCGTCTACGGCACCAACATGCAGCACGGGTTCATGCTCGCCCGCAAGATGCTGTCGGGCCGGGGCGGCACCAAGCAGATCATCATGGTCACCGACGGCGAGCCCACCGCCCACCTGACCGAGCGGGGCGACCCGGTCTTCCACTACCCCCCGGTGCAGGAGACGATCGACGCCACCCTCACCGAGGTGCTGCGGGCCACCCGCGAGGGCATCCGCATCAACACCTTCATGCTCGACGCCACGCCGTACCTCCAGCGCTTCATCGAGAAGCTGACCGAGCTCAACCGGGGCCGGGCCTTCTTCACCACACCCGAGACCCTGGGCGACTACGTGCTGGTCGACTTCCTCGAGCAACGCCGCTCCACCTCCCACCGCCGCGCCGGCTGAGAGCCACCCCGGGACCTCCTCCGACCGCTGTCCGTGAGATTTCGCTGGCGAAGGCACGATCCGTGCCGGTAGGGTGACCTTGTCGTACCGCCGAGTGCGACGGCGGCCTCACCAGAGGGGTGGCGGCTGCGGACCCAGGGGGGTTGTCCCAGATGAGTTCACTCGCGGACCGTCGGCGCGTGCGCGTCGCACTGCTGTCGATGG
>DATHEV010000220.1:0-4039 GCA_035318405.1 Iamia sp. | reverse complement strand
GTCCGGACTCGGCGTCGCCCTCGACGTGGGCGACCCCGCCGGCCGGGCGGCCTTCGTGGACCTGCTGGCCGGTGGGCCCCCGGTCGACCTCGTGCTGGTGACCGTGGGCGTCGCCGACCTGCGCCCCCTGACCGACGTGGACGAAGCGCGGTGGTCGGCCATGCTCACCACCAACCTGGTCGGCGTGGCCCGCCTGCTCGACGAGCTGCGCGCCGTCCTGTCGCCGACGGGCATCTTCGCCGCGACCTCGTCCGAGACGGGTCGCGCTCCCCGCATGGGCCTGGTCCCCTACGCCGCCACCAAGGCGGGCCTGGAGGCGGTGCTGGCGGGGCTGCGGGTCGAGCACCCGGGCCTCCGCGTGTCCTGCATCGTCGTGGGGGCGACCTTCCCGACCGAGTTCGGGAGCGGGTTCGAGGCCGAGCACCTGACCGCCTCGATGGCCAGCTGGCAGGCCCACGGCCAGCTCCCGCAGGTCTTCATGACCCCCGAGGACGTGGGGGCCGTGCTGGTCGACCTGTACGCCACGGCCCTGGCGCACCCCGGTGTGGGGGTCGAGGAGATCACCCTGCGGTCACCGTCACCGGTCCTGGGCCTCGAGCCGCCGTCGTGACGGCCGACCTGCGCTGCTCGTCGCAGGCCCGGGCCCGGGACACGAGCCCCACGGGCACCGCGGTGGCGGCGTCGGTCCACGTCCTCGTCGACACGCCCCTTCCGTGGCCCGCCGACCTGTCCACCACCCCGCTCCACCAGGCCGTCGCCGCCGCCGGCCCCGACGTGAGGGTCCACGGCGTCGTGCCGGTCGCCACCCCCGTCGAACTCGGTGGGATAGGTGCCCGAAACGCGTCACCTACCCCACCGAGTTCGGGAGGGCGGGGGTCCGTGCGGGTGGTGGTGCACGTCGCCGGCGACGGGCCGTTCACCGGGTACCGGCGGCACGCGGCGATGGCGGCGAGCGCCGACGACGTGCCCGACCTGGTGCGGGCGATGCTGGGCGGGGCGCACGAGCAGGCGGGGACGGACGTCCTGGTCTGCGGGCACGGGGCGCGCGACCGGTGCTGCGGGTCGCTCGGGACGGCGCTGTTCCAGAAGGTGGACCTGCCGGACGCCACCGTCTGGCGGTCCGGGCACCTCGGCGGCCACCGCTTCGCCCCCACGGCCGTCGTCCTGCCCTCGGGCACGGCGTGGGCGTGGCTCGACGACGAGCTGCTGGCGACGATCGTGGCGCGCTCCCGGCCGCCGGCCGACCTCATCGCGCACTACCGCGGCTCCACCGCGGTGACCCACCCCGCCGGCCAGGTCGCCGAGGCCGCCGTGCTCGCGTTCGTCGGCTGGTCCTGGCTCGACGGGCCCCGCACCGTCGCGGTCGCCGAGGGGCCGAGCGCCAAGGAGTGGGACGTCCACATCACGGGCTCCGGGGCGGCGTGGCGGGGCCGGGTGGGCGAGATCGGCCGCATCCCGCAACCGGTGTGCGGATCGGACGAGCCCGGGCGCAAGGACGATCCCGTCCTCGCGCTGGTGGACCTGGTGGAGGAGCGCCCGTGACCGGTCGCTCAGCGACGCGCCTTGCCCTTCGAGCGCGGGGCTGGGGCGGCGTCGGCCAGCACGGCGGCGATGGGGGCCCACTCCAGGCCCCGGTCGGCGGCGATGCCGCGGATCACGGTGGCGATCTGCTCGTCGAACGCCCGGCGCCCGTGGGCCCGCGCCTCGGCGATCAGCAGGCGGAGGTGGGTGAGCTCGTCGGGGGTGTGGGCGGCGAGCACGGCCTCGTGGGTGGCGAGCATGCTCCGACCGGCGGCCTCGGCCTCCTTCTCCCGGATGACGTTCACCGCCGAGCCGAGGGCACACGAGGTCACCAGCCCGTAGGCGGCGTCGGCCTCGAGGATGGTGAAGCCCTGGCGGACCAGGTGGCCGAGGATCGTGTCGATGTTCCCGGCGATCGACTCGGCCGAGACGGCGCCCTCGAGGTACTGCGTGAGCAGGCCGGGCTGGGCCAGGAAGGCGGTGCGGCTGTAGGTCGCCCACTCGACCAGCCAGACGGCCCAGTGCTGGCCCCGGTCCTCGGGCAGCGGCACCCGGGTGGCCGAGTACTCGGCCGCCGCCCGCATCAGGTCGTCCTTGCTGGAGACGTGGTGGTAGAGGGCGGCGATGCTCACCCCGAGGTGGTCGGCCACGGCGCGGAGCGTCAGCCCGTCGAGGCCCAGATCGTGGGCGGCCTCGGCGATCATCTGGCGGTTGATCCGGGCCGGCCGACCCACGCGCGGCCGCTCGTCCTCGGCGGTCACGGGGGCTCCGGGCACGCGCTCACCGTAGCCCGCGCCCTGTCGCGCCCGGGTCGGCGCGCTTGCAGTGACGGGCGTCATGTGGAATTGTCTACAACGAATCGGAAATTCACCGAGACCCGGCCCGGATCCACACCGAACGCACTCGCTGCGGAGGCTGCATGACCGACACGACCGACGACGTCGCCCTGGGCGAGGTCTCCACCACCGAGGCCAACGGAACCAACGGCGGGCTCCCCGTCGGGCTGCCGATGCCCCGGGACCCCGAGCTCCTCTTCGACATGGATCGGCGCCAGCGGGTCACGACCTTCGTCGGCGATCGGTACCCCTTCCCGGTCCCCAACGGGTGGTTCGTCGTGGCCGAGGCCACGGAGATCGAGCCGGGCGAGGTCCGGGCCATCCGCTACTTCGATCGCGACCTGGTGCTCTACCGCGCCGCCGACGGCACGCCCCGCACGATGGACGCCCACTGCCCGCACCTCGGCGCCCACCTCGCGGTGGGGGGCCGGGTCGAGGGCGAGTGCATCCGGTGCCCGTTCCACGGCTGGAAGTTCCAGGGCGAGGACGGCCAGTGCGTCGAGATCCCCTACGGGGACGTGACGCGCATCCCGCCCAAGGCCCACGCCCGGTCGTACCCGACCATCGAGCGCAACCACATGATCTGGGCCTGGTACCACGCCCAGGACGGCGAGCCGTTCTACGAGGTGCCCGAGGTCCCCGAGTTCCACGACGACGACTGGACGCCGATCGTCGTCCGCGACTTCCACATCCGCGTCGCCGCCCAGGACATGGCGGAGAACAACGTCGACTTCTCCCACTTCCGCTACGTCCACGGCACCGAGGGCATCCCCGAGGACGAGTTCGTCACCGAGGGCACCTACAAGAAGGCGGTCGGCGGCGGGGGGACCTTCGTCCGGGAGGGCTTCGGCCTCGGCCTGGGGGTGCTCCGGGTGCAGGACTTCGTGACCTTCCTGTCGTCGACCACCCCGCTCGACGCCGGCAACGTGCACGTCCGGTGGATCTTCACCTCGCCCAGGAAGAACGGCGAGAAGATGGCCCAGCAGGCCGTCGAGTCGTTCTGCTCCGGCGTCTCGCAGGACATCCCGATCTGGGAGAACAAGCTGTACCGGAACCCGCCGATCATCACGAAGACCGAGAAGCTCATCCTCGAGCACCGGCGCTGGTCGGAGCAGTTCTACTCCTGACCGTCCACGTCCGATCCCCGGTCGGGGGTCGGATCCACAACTCGATCGCCGGCCGCCGTCACGGTGGCCGGTGGGACCAGGGGGTCTCTCACGTGAAGCATGTCTGCCGAGTCGCGCTCGCACTCGCCTCGATCCTGATGCTCGTCCTCACCGGCTGCACCAGCGACCCGGACGAGGCGGAGGCCCCCAGCGAGGACAGTGGGGGCGGCGAGTCCGCCGAACCCACCAAGGGCCTCACCGACGACACGATCAAGATCGGCTACATCGGGGCCGACTTCGGCGCCCTCGCCGAATCGGGTCTCACCCCGGACCTGGGGGACCAGGAGAAGATCGTCCAGTCCGTGGTGGACGACATCAACGACGACGGCGGCATCGCCGGTCGCCAGGTCGAGCTGCTGATCCGATTGGTGGACATCGTGTCCGGACCCGAGCAGGCGGAGGCGGCGTGCATCGAGATGACGCAGGACTTCGGCGCCTTCGCCGTGGTCTACGGCCCCGCCATCTCCCGCACGACCACCCAGTGCGTCGCCGTCACCAACAGCACCCTCACCATCG
>DATHEV010000219.1:0-2751 GCA_035318405.1 Iamia sp. | reverse complement strand
CCTGGCCGAGCGGTCGATCGGCCACCTCACGTTCGACCTCGTGCAGATCGCCGAGCACGGCGACATCGCCACCAACACGGCGCGCTGGCTGTTCCTGTCGTTCGCCATCGCCTTCGCCGTGAAGGTGCCGATCTTCCCGCTCCACACCTGGCTGCCCGACGCCCACACCCAGGCGCCCACCGCCGGCTCGGTGATCCTCGCCGGCGTCATGCTCAAGCTGGGCACCTACGGCTTCCTGCGCTTCGGGCTCTTCCTGTTCCCCGAGGCAGCGGTCTGGTTCGCCCCGGTGATGATCACGCTGGGCACCATCGGCATCATCTATGGCGCCGTGGTGGCGACGATGCAGAAGGACCTCAAGCGGCTGGTCGCCTACTCCTCGGTGGCGCACCTCGGCTTCATCGTCCTCGGCACCTTCTCGCTGACCACCCAGGGCCTCGAGGGCTCGGTCCTCCAGATGGTCAACCACGGCATCTCCACCGGCGCCCTGTTCCTGCTGGTCGGCTGGATCTCCGACCGTCGCCACACCCGGGAGATCGCCAAGCTCAAGGGGCTCCAGAAGGTGGCGCCGATCTTCGCGGCCGTGTTCACCGTGGTGATGCTGTCGTCGATCGGCCTGCCCGGGCTCAACGGCTTCGTGGGCGAGTTCCTCATCCTGCTGGGCTCGTTCACCTCGGCCCGCTGGTGGTCGGTGGTGGCCGCCTCGGGCGTGATCCTCGCCGCCCTCTACCTGCTGTGGGCCTACCAGCGGACCTTCCACGGCGAGCCCGACGAGGACAACAGGTCGTTCGCCGAGATCTCGCTCCGCGAGGGCCTGGTGATGGCCCCGCTGCTCGGGCTCATCGTCTTCCTGGGCGTCTACCCCAAGCCCGTGCTCGAGCGCATCGAGCCCTCCGTGAAGGCGCTCGTCGCCCACGTCGAGGACCACTCCGACTTCGAGGAGCCCGAGGTGGACAAGACCGGCCGTGAGGCCCGGGAGTCGACCTACACCGAGGCCGAGGAGCGCGAGTCCGAGACGGGCGAGGGCCACGACGCCGAGGAGGGCGAGGGGTGAGCGAGCGCAGCGAGCGAACCAGACAGCACAGTCCTCTCTTCGTCGGCGGAGCGAGCGCAGCGAGTGGAGCCGGCGGCGCCCATCGGTGCACCGCCGCGGCGAGCCCGCTGCACGTGGTCCACGGCCCGACGGTGCACCGATGAGCGCGCTCCTCCTGGCCCAGGCCGACGTCGCGGTCGACACCCCGCCCATCGTCTGGAGCGCCCTGTCGCCGTTCCTCGTGATGGTCGGCGGCTCGATCCTCCTGCTCCTGCTGGGCGGGCTCCTGCCCCGCAAGCAGCGCATCGCCTGGGGCGCCCTGACCACGGTGGCCATCGCCCTCGGCACCATCGTCGCCGCCGTCCTGCTGTGGCGGGACCTCCCCGAGAGCGGCGCCCGCAGCGTCGTGGCCGGCGCCTACGCCGTCGACGGCTTCTCGCTGTTCCTCATCGTCGTCATCGCCGTGGGCGTGATCATCGCCGCCCTGCTCACCGACGGGTACATGCGCCGGGAGGAGCTCGACGGCCCCGAGGCGTACATCCTCTACGTCGTCTCCGCCGCCGGCGGCATCATCATGGCCTCGGCCGGCGACCTCATCGTCCTCTTCCTGGGGCTCGAGATCCTCTCGATCGCCGCCTACGTGCTGGCCGGGCTGCACCGGCGCCGGCTGCGGTCGGGCGAGGCCGCCCTCAAGTACTTCGTGCTGGGCGGGTTCTCGTCGGCCTTCTTCCTCTACGGCATCGCCCTGATCTACGGCGCCACCGGCTCGACCAACATGGCCAAGATCGCCGACTACCTGGCCGAGACCCGGCTCACCGACGAGGGCCTGCTCCTCGCTGGCATCGGCCTCATGATCGTCGGCTTCGGGTTCAAGGTGGCCGCCGCCCCCTTCCACCTGTGGACGCCGGACGTGTACCAGGGCTCGCCCTCGCCGGTCGTGTCCTTCATGGCCACCGCGGTGAAGGCGGCCGGGTTCGCCGGGATGCTCCGGGTCCTCGTCGTCACCTTCGAGACCCACCGTCTCGACTGGCAGCCGATCATCTACGCACTGGCCGTCGCCAGCCTGGTGGTGGGAGCCGTGCTCGCCGTCGTCCAGACCGATGTGAAGCGGATGATGGCGTACTCGTCGATCAACCACGCCGGCTTCATGCTCATCGCCGTGGCCACCGGGACCCTCGAGGGCGTGTCGGCCGTGCTCTTCTACCTGGCCGCCTACACGGTGATGGTCGGCGGGACCTTCGGCGTCATCACCGTCGTGGGCCGCAGGGGCGATGCCCGGCACTCGCTCGACGACTACGCCGGGCTGGCCCGCCGCGAGCCGCTGCTGGCCTTCTCCCTCACCGTCTTCCTGCTGGCCCAGGCGGGCACGCCGCTGACCTCGGGCTTCCTGGCCAAGTTCTACGTCGTCAACGCCGTGGTCGAGGCGGAGTCGTTCTGGCTGGGCCTGGTGGCCATGCTCACCGCCGTCGTCTCGGCCTTCCTCTACCTGCGCATCGTGCTCTCGATGTACGCCGGCACCGACGACGCCTCGGAGTCGGACTCGTCTGCGTCTCCGGCCGAGGGGCCGGTGCGTCGCATCCAGGTCCCGCTGCTCGCCAAGATCACCATCGCCCTGGCCCTGGTGGCCACCGTCGGTCTCGGCATCGTGCCCGACCCGCTGACCAAGACCGCCCGGGACGCCACCCCCGACCTCATCGCCGTGGTCCCCAGCGGCTCCGAGG
>DATHEV010000218.1:0-3630 GCA_035318405.1 Iamia sp. | reverse complement strand
CTCGACCTCGGCCACCCACTCGTCCGCCGGCTGGCGGAAGTCGATCCACCCGATGTCCCCGAAGGCGTTGGCGTGGCCGCGGGCCGTCGTGACCTCCTGGCCCGGGAGCAGGGTGATGTCGTAGGCGGCGCCGACGCCCGGCAGGTGGGGGTGGTGCGAGACGGTGTTGTGATCGGTGACGGCCAGCAGGTCGAGCCCGTTGGCCGTCGCCCGGGCGGCCAGCTCGGCGATGGTGGCCTCGCCGTCGGAGTGCGTGGTGTGCGAGTGGAAGTCGCCGGCGAACCAGGTGAGGCCGGCCGGTGCCGGCAGGTTCCGCTCGCTGCCGCGAGGCGCATCGGAGGCCGGTGGGTCCGGTCGCTCGGGGTCGAGGTCGCCCACGGCGGGGGTGCTGATCGTCAGCTCGACGGCGACGCCCTCGGCCGGGACGGCGTGGAGGCCGAGCACCACCGCCCAGCGCCCGGCGGGCATCTCGCCCGGCTCGTAGCCCGGCGTGGCCCGGTCCCGGCGGATCACGAACCGCGACCGGGCGCCCCCCGACCAGCCCCGCCAGCGCTCGGGGTCGAGACAGCCCAGGTCGACCACGGCGGCGTCGATGTCGTAGCCCAGCGTGACCTCGACCGAGTCGGCCCCGGCCAGCTCGAAGGGGACCTCCTGGTAGCGCTGGGCCGCCTGGTCGTCGAGGTCGAACCGGAGCCGGTGGACGGTGGTGCCCACGTCAGGCCAGCGCGACGAGGCCGGCGGGGGCGGGGGTGAACCCGCAGGCGTCCTCGTAGAAGGGGCGGAGCTCCTCGTCGTAGTCGACGTGGAGCCACTCCAGACCGCCTCGATCCCGGCAGGCCGCCACGGCCGCCTGGACCAGCCCGAGGCCGATGCCTCGGTGGCGGGCCGACGTGGCGACCATCGTGTCGAGCACGAAGGCGTGGACCCCGCCGTCCCACGGCACGTTGACGAACCCGACGAGCGCCTCGCCGTCACGGGCCGTGACCCACCCCAGGCTGTGCCGCTCGACCTGGCCGACCCAGTCGTCGTCGGCGAGCAGCCGGTGCCCGAAGGCCTCGGCGTGCAGCGGGTTGACCTCGTCGTTGGCGAAGGCGCCCCGCCACGCATAGGTGATGGCCATGGCGGCGACCGTAACTCCCGGCTCAGCCGACGCGGCGCGGCGTTAGCGTCGCCGCCCGTGGGCACCGAGGAGCTGGCCGATCGGGTCGAGGCCGTCGCCGCCGAGAGTCATTTCTCCGGCGTCGTCCGGGTCGACGCCGGAGGCGAGGTCGTCCTCGAACGGGCCTACGGTTGGGCGCACCGGGCCTACCGGGTGCCGATGACGGTCGACACCCGGCTGGCCACCGCCAGCGCCACCAAGAGCCTCACCGCCCTCACCGTGCTGGGCCTGGCGGCGGACGGCACCCTGCCCCTGGCCACCCCGGCCCGTGAGCTGCTCGGCGCCGACCTGCCCCTCATCGACGACCGCGTCACCGTCGAGCACCTGCTGGCCCATCGCTCGGGCATCGGCGACCACGTCGACGAGGAGGGCGACATCGACGCCTACGTGCTCCCCGTCCCGGTCCACACCCTGGCCGACACCGAGGCCTACCTGCCGGTGCTCGACGGTCGGCCCCCGGTCTTCGCCCCCGACGAGCGCTTCACCTACTGCAACGCCGGCTTCGTGCTGCTCGCCCTGCTGGCCGAGCGGGCGTCCGGCACGCCCTTCGTCGACCTGGTGATGGGGCGGGTGTGCGAGCCCGCCGGCCTGGCCGACACCCACTTCCTCCGCTCCGACGACCTGCCCGAGCGGACGGCGCTGGGCTACATCGCCGCCGACGGCGATCGGACCAACCTCCTGCACATCCCCGTGCGGGGCACGGGCGACGGGGGCCACCACACGACCGTGGCCGACGTCCACCGGTTCTGGGCCAGCATCGACCCGGACCTCTCGGCCGTGGCGTGGGCCCCCCGCAGCGACGCGCCCGACCTGGGCATGCGCTACGGCCTCGGCTTCTGGCTCGGCCCCACCGGCCCCGTCGTGCTGATGGAAGGCTACGACGCGGGCGTGTCGTTCCGCTCGGTCCACGACCCCGTCGCCGGCACCACCCACACGGTCATCAGCAACTGGTCCGACGGCGCCTGGCCCCTCGCCAAGCTCCTCCGCGAGACCCTCAACGGCTGGTGAGCCGGCGCAGGCGCGACTCGAGGTGGCGCTGCTCGACCTTGCTGGTGGCGCGGCGAACGGCCTCGCGGTAGGCGCGGCGCGCCGCGTCGCGATCACCCGCCCGTTCGAGGAGGAACGCCCGCACGGCGTGGAGGCGGTGGTGGCCGGCGATGCGCTCGTCGTCGGCCACCGTGTCGAGCACGGCCAGGCCGGCCGACGGACCGTGGACCTCGGCCACCGCCACGGCCCGGTTGAGGGTGGTCATGGGGTTGGGGGCGACCCGCTCCAGCAGGTCGTAGAGGGCCAGCACCTCGGCCCAGTCGGTGGCCTCGGCCGACGGGGCCTCGTCGTGCACGGCGGCGATGGCCGCCTGGAGCTGGTACGGCCCCAGCGCCGTCGAGGACGCGAGCGTGGCCTCCACCAGCGCCACGCCCTCGGCGATGGCCACCGCGTCCCAGAGCGAGCGGTCCTGCTCGTCGAGCGGGACGAGGTCGCCGTCGCGCTGGCGCGCCGGACGCCGGGCCTCGGTGAGCAGCATCAGGGCCAGCAGCCCGGCCACCTCGGCGTCGCCCGGGCGCAGGCGACGGACCTCGCGGGCCAGACGGATGGCCTCGGCGGTGAGGTCGCGGCGGTGGAGGGCCTCGCCCGAGCTGGTGGCGTAGCCCTCGTTGAACACCAGGTACAGGACGTGGAGCACGGCCCGCATGCGCTCGGTCAGCTCGGGCTCGTCGGGCAGGGTGAAGGCGGCGCCGGCCTTCCTGATGGTGGCCTTGGCCCGGCTGATGCGCTGGGCCATGGTGGCCTCGGGCACGAAGAAGGCCCGGGCGATCTCCGCCGTGGTCAGCCCGCCGACGGCCCGCAGGGTGAGCGCCACCTGCGACGGTGGCGACAGCGCGGGGTGGCAGCACAGCACCAGCAGGGTGAGGGCGTCGTCGTCGGACGGGACGGGATCGTCGCCGGGGGCCGGCGCCACGTGGCGATCGACCGGCGTGAGCCGGAGGTCGCGCGCCTCACGCTCCTCGCGCGACGTCTGGCTGCGCAGGGCGTCGATCAGACGCCGCGACGCCACCCGGATGAGCCACGCCTTCGGATCGTCGGGCCGGCCCGTGTCGGGCCACTGGCGGGCGGCGACGAGGAGCGCCTCCTGGACCGCCTCCTCGCACAGGTCGAAGTGCCCGAACTTGCGGACCAGCGCACCGAGGACGAGCGGTGTCAGCCCGGTCACGTCCTCGGTGCGCACGTCCGCGGTCATCGCGATCAGGCCTCGGTCGGAGCCTCGTGGAGGATGGGGCGGACCTCGATCTGGGTGAACTTGGCCGACGGCATCTCGGCCGCGATCTCCAGCGCCCGCTCCTCGCTCTCGACGTCGACCAGGAGCGTGCCGGCGAACTGCTCCTTGGCCTCGATGTACGGGCCGTCGGTCGTCGCCAGCACACCCTCGCGAACGCGCACGGTCTTCGTCAGCGAGGGGTCGGCGAGCGCGT
>DATHEV010000217.1:0-5152 GCA_035318405.1 Iamia sp. | reverse complement strand
ATGCGGGTCATCGTCGCCGCCGTCCCGTCGATCACGACGACGCGATCGTTGTAGGCGGCGATCTCGGAGCCGGTGACCGCCAGGGTGGCGACCGGGCCGCCGGCGGCGTCCCGCACGGCGACGCCCTCGCTCCCGAGGACGAAGATGCGGCCGGTCCCCTGGTCGACGGCCACCGAGGCGGCCTGGGTCACGGGCAGGTCGATCGTCGTGGCCGGGTCGCCCACCGTGGCCCCTGCCGGTGCGGCGCCCGGCCCGGGAGCCAGGCCCAGGAGGGCGGCGAGGATCGCCAGCACCATGAGCACCTGTCGCCGCATCACGTCATTGCCCCCAGCCTCGCTGTCGTGCCCACCCGCAGGGGGACGCTACCCGCGCAGGGTGGCTCCGTGGGTGGTGGTGACGGCCGCGATGAGGGCCTGGCGGGCCGCGCCCACCTCGGCGTCGGTGAGCGTGCGCTCGTGGCTCACGAAGCGGACCCGGTAGGCCAGCGACCGGCTCCCGTCGGCCACGCCCGAGCCCCGGTAGGTGTCGAACAGGTCGACCGACCACACCAGGTCCGACGCCCCGGCCAGCGTGGCCTCGACGATGCCGGCGGAGACGTCGGCCGGCACCTCGAAGGCGAGGTCGACGTCGCTCGACGGGAAGCGCGAGACGGGCCGGTAGGGCGCTTCGCCGGGCACCGCCGCCAGCAGCCGCCCGAGGTCGAGCTCGACCCAGGCGACCCGCTCGTCGATGCCGTGGGCGGCCAGCACGCCGGGGTCGATCTCGCCGGCCCGGCCGACGATGTCCCCGCCGACCAGGACCGACGCCGCCCGGGTGGGGTGCAGGCCGGGGTGCTCGGCGTTGGCGACGGTGACGTCGTCGAGGCCGAGCTTGGCCAGCACGGCCAGGGCCAGGCGGACGGCCTCCGGGGCCTCCTCGCCGGTGAGCGCCACGCCGAGGTGCTCGCGCTCGTCGGGCAGCAGATCGGGTCGGCCATGACCCTCCACCGGCACCGAGGTGGATCGGGGGAGGAACACATGGCCGATCTCGAAGAGGCGGACGCCGAGGCTGCGGCGAGCGGTGTTGGTGGCCACGGCCTGGACCAGGCCCGGCAGCAGGGTGGTGCGGAGGATCGACTCCTCGGCGATGAGCGAGTTGCGCAGGGCGATGCCGTCGGGCGGGAAGCCACAGGCGGCCAGGGCCCCGGGGGCGAGGAACGGCAGGGGCATGACCTCGGTGAGGCCCCGGCCGGCCAGCAGGCGGCGGACCTCGCGCCGGCGGCGCTGCACCGGCGTCAGGTGACCCGGCAGCGACACCGCCAGCTCGCGCCGCGGGATCCGGGCGTAGCCGTGATGCCGGGCGACCTCCTCGACCACGTCGATCTCGGCCTCGGAGTCGTAGCGCCACGACGGGATGGTGACGTCGAGGTCGCCGTCGGCGTCGGCCGGGGTCGAGGTGAACCCGATGGGGTCGAGCAGCACGGTCACGTCGTCGCGTCCGAGCGAGGTGCCGAGGACCTGGTTGATGCGGCTGGTCCGCACCCGGATCGGGTCGCGCGAGGGCAGGTCGCCCCGGCCATCCACCGAACCGGGCGCCAGGGTCGTGCCGCAGATCTCGGTGGCCAGCTGGGCGAAGCGGGCGGCGGCGCCGTCGATCCCCTCGGGGTCGCAGCCCCGCTCGAAGCGGGCCGCGGCCTCGGTGCGCAGGCCGAGCCGGCGGGCGGTCGTGCCCACGGCGCGAGGCAGGAACCAGGCCATCTCGAGGGCGACGTCGATCGTCGTCTCGCTGATCTCGGCCGACTCCCCGCCCATGACGCCGGCGATGCCGAGGGCGACGTCGTCGCCGCCGCAGATCAGCAGGTCGTCGGCCAGGAGCTCGCGGTCGACGTCGTCCAGCGTCACCAGCCGCTCGCCCGGTCGGGCCCGGCGCACCCGAAAGGTCCCGCCCGGGACACCGGCCAGGTCGTAGGGGTGGTTGGGCTGGCCCCGCTCGAGCATCACGTAGTTGGAGATGTCGACCAGGGCGCTGATGGGCCGCATGCCGAGGTGGGTCAGCCGCTGCTGCATCCACTCGGGCGACGTGGCGGTGGGGTCGAGGCCCCGCAGCGCCCAGGCGGTGAACCGCCCGCACAGGTCGGGGTCGAGGATCTCGACGGCCAGGCCCTCGCTCGCCGGGTCGCCGCCCGTCCCGACCTCGGCGTCCGGGAGGGCGAACGGGACGTGGAAGTGGGCGGCCAGGTCGCGGGCCAGCCCGGCGACGCTCAGGGCGTCGGGCCGGTTGGCGTTGACCTCGAGGTCCCACAGCACATCGGCCGTGATGTCCAGCGCCTCGACCAGGGGCGTCCCCGGCGTGAGGGACGACGGGAGCACCTTGATGCCGCCGTGGTCGGTGCCCATCCCGATCTCGCGGGACGAGCACAGCATTCCGTTGGACCACTCGCCCCGCATCTTGCGCCGGGCGATCTCCATGCCGTCGGGCATGACGGTGCCCAGCGTGGCCAGCGGCACGAGGTCGTCCACGGCCATGTTGAAGGCGCCGCAGGCGATCTGGAGGGCCTCGCCGTCACCGGCGTCGACATCGACCAGCTGGATGCGATCGGCCTTGGGGTGGGGCCGCAGCTCGAGGATGCGGGCCACCACGATGCCGTCGAGGCCCTCGCCCAGGCGGGTCTCCTCCTCGACCGGGGTGCCCAGGTCGTTGAACGCGTCGGCGATGGCCTCGGGCGTCTGGTCGAACGGGGCCAGCTCGCGCAGCCAGCTGTGGAGCACCTTCATCAGAACTGCTCCAGGAAGCGCACGTCGACGGACAGGATCTCGCGCAGGTCGGGCACCCCGTGGCGGGCCAGGGCCAGCCGGTCGATGCCGAAGCCGAAGGCGAAGCCGGTGTAGCGCTCGGGGTCGATGCCGCCGTTGCGCAGCACGTTGGGGTGGACCATCCCGCAGCCGCCCAGCTCCAGCCAGGTGCCGTCGGGGCGGCGGATGTCGAACTCGGCCGACGGCTCCGTGAAGGGGAAGTACGACGGGCGCAGGCGGGACGTGAAGCCCTCGCCGAAGTAGGCGTTGGTGAAGGCCTCGATGGTGCCGGCCAAGTGGCCGAAGGTGATGCCCTCATCGACGACCAGGGCCTCGAGCTGGTGGAAGGTCGCCAGGTGGGTGGCGTCACGGGCCTCGTTGCGGTGCACCCGACCGGGGACGACGGTGTAGATGGGCGGGCCCTGCTGCTCCATCACGCGGAGCTGGACCGGCGAGGTGTGGGTGCGGAGCACCACGTCGCCGGGGTCGCCCAGGTCGACGAAGAAGGTGTCCTGCATGTCCCGGGCGGGGTGGTACTCGGGAAGGTTGAGGCCGGTGAAGTTGTGCCAGTCGTCCTCGACCTCGGGACCCTCGGCGACGGTGAAGCCGAGGCCGACGAAGACGTCCTCCAGCTCCTCCATGGTCTGGGTGATCAGGTGGAGGTGGCCGGCGCCGACCGTGGGCCGCACCTCGGTGAGGTCGAGCCGCTCGGCCTCGAGCTGGACCCGGCGGGCCGCCGCCTCGAGCTCGGCCCGGCGCTCCGCCGCGGCCCGCCCGACGTCGCCGTTGACCCGGTTGAGGACCTGCCCCAGCTGCTTGCGGGCCTCGGCGTCGAGCTGGCCCATCCCCCGCTTGACCGCACCGAGGTCCGACCCCTTGCCCGTGACGTCGGCCAGGGCCGCGGTCAGGGCGTCGAGGTCCGGGGCGCATCGCAGCCGCTCGACGGCGGCGGCGCCGAGGCGCTCGATGTCGGCAGGCGTGGTCACAGGTCGCTCACCCTGCCTGCTCCCCCACTCTCCCGCAAAGTTCTTACCGTGCCCACAAGGTGCAGGCACCATGTGGGCATCGGTACCGGCGATCGCCACTCGTCCTGGTCCCACATGGTGCCTGGCACCTTGTGGGATCAGGGGGGCGCCTCCGAGGGCAGGGTGAAGGTGAAGGTGCTGCCCTCGCCCTCCACCGACTCGGCCACCAGGGTGCCCCCGTGCGCCTCGACCAGCCCGCGGCTGATCCACAGGCCCAGCCCGGTGCCGGTGGGGCGGCCTTCCTCGCGGCGGTAGAAGCGTTCGAACACCCGGGCGAGGTCCTCGGCGGGGATGCCGGCCCCGGCGTCGGCCACGGCGACGGCCAGCCCGTCGTCGGTGGCCCGGGCGGTGATGCGCAGGCCCCGGGGGCTGCCGTACTTGGCCGCGTTCTCGACCAGGTTGGTGAGCACCTGCTCGACCTTGTCGGCGTCGGCCATCACCTCACCGACGTCGTCGGCCACGTCGACGGTGGCGTCGAGCAGGGGCTCGACCATGGCCACCTTGTCGACGACCGAGCGGATGATGGGGCCCACCTCCAGCGGGCGGCGGCTGAGGTGGAGCCGGCCCGCCTCCAGCCGGGAGATGTCGAGGAGCTCGGTGAGCATCCGGGTCACCCGGTCGGCGTCGTGGCGGACGGCCTCCAGCATCTCCTTCTTGCGGTCGTCGGCGATGCCGTCCCAGCGGGACAGGAGCAGGCTGGTGAAGCCCTTGATGCTGGTCAGCGGGCTTCGCAGCTCGTGGCTCACGGTGGCGATGATCTCGACGGCGGTCATCCCCTCGTCGGGGTCGGTGCGCTCGTCGGTGCTCATGGGCCCGTCTCCGCGGCCACGGTGCGCTGGCGCACCACCTCGAAGGCCAGGACGGACCCGGCCACGGCGACGTTGAGCGACTCCACGGCCCCCTCCATCGGCAGCGCCGCCCACGAGTCGATGCCGCCGGCGACGGCATCGGGCAGGCCGTGGGCCTCGTTGCCGAGCACCAGGGCCACCGGGCCGGTGAGGTCGAGCCGGTGCGGGGCGGTGCCGTCGGCTCCGGACGTGCCGATCCGCTGAACACCCTGGTCAGCGAGGTCGTCGAGGCGCTCGGCGATCGGGCCGGACTGCAACGGCACCCGCCACACCGAGCCCGCCGAGGCCCGCACGACCTTGGGCGCCCACGGGTCGGCCGTGCCCTCGCCGATCACCAGCGCGGTGGCGCCCACGGCCTCGGCCGTGCGGAGCAGGGTGCCGACGTTGCCAGGATCTGCCACCCCCACCAGTACGACGTGGAGCGCCGCGCTCCCCCTCGCGGCAGCCACCGACTCCGGGCGCTGGGCGACGGCGGCCACGCCGTGGGGGGTGGTCACCTCGACGTGGG
>DATHEV010000216.1:0-7077 GCA_035318405.1 Iamia sp. | reverse complement strand
CCGCTGGTTCGAGCCCTACATCGACGCCGACGGCTGCCTCGTCGACGTGATCGGCTGGGTCATCATCGACTGGGCGTGGGTGCCCAACGACGGGGTCTGCGCCGCCCTGAACGGGCTGTGGGGCCGGGCCCTGCTGGAGTTCGCCGAGATGGCCGAGTGGCTGGGCGACTCCGGACGGGCCGCCTGGGCCCGGGCGCACCACGAGCGTCTGGTGGCCGGGTTCGAGCGGCTCTGGGACCCCGAGCGGCAGCGCTACTCGGACTCGTTCATCGACGGGGGCCGGCGCGAGCAGGCGTCGCAGCACGCCCAGTCCGCCGCCCTGGTGGGCGGGCTGGTGCCGACCGACCGGGTCGTCCGGGTGGTCGAGGTCCTCACCGACGAGACGGCCCTCGTCCACGCCACGTTCTGTCGCCGCGAGGGCCCGGCGCTCCCCGGCAGCGAGACCCCCGTCGGTGGGCTTCAGTTCCCGGACGGCTGGCCCGAGCCGTGGTGGGACGTCGGGTCCGAGGTGGTGCGGGCCCAGCCGTTCTTCCGCTACGTCGTGCACGACGCCCTGGTGTCCGCCGGCCGGGCCGACCTGATCCCGGCCCAGTGCCGGGACTGGGAGGTGCTGCTGGAGCGCTCGCCCGAGTCGTGGTCGGAGACCTGGTTCGGCGGCACGGTCAGCCACGGCTGGTCCTCCACGCCGACCCGCGACCTGTCGACCCGCGTGCTGGGCGTGACCCCGGCGGCGCCCGGGTTCGGCGAGGCGCTGGTGGCGCCCGCCCTCGGCGACCTGGACTGGGCCCGCGGGGCGGTGCCCACCCCGGCCGGCCTGCTGGCGGTCGACGTCTCGCAGGAGCGTCTGGTGGTCGACAGCCCCATCCCGTTCACCCACGCCGGCTCGTCCTACGACGCCGGCCACCACGAGATCACCCTGGAGACCCAGTGAGCGAGCGAACCAGACAGCACAGATGTGTCTTCGGCGGTGGAGCGAGCGCAGCGAGTGGAGCCGCCGGCGGTCATCGGCGCCCCGTGACGGCGACCCGGCCGAATGTCGCCCACGATCCGATGGTGCACCGATGACCGAGCCGAAGGTGGTCGACGCCGCGCTGGCGACGATCTTCGCCCTGCTGAGCGATCGGCCCCCGCCGCCCGACGACCTCGCCTCCCAGCGCGAGCAGGCCGACGCCACCATGCTCCTCATCCGCCGGCCCATCGACCCGTCGGTGGCGGTGGCGGACCACGAGGTGTCGGTGGCGGGCGGGACGATCCGGGTCCGGACCTACCGCCCGGCGGGCGACGAGGTGCTGCCGGGCTACCTCTTCGTCCACGGCGGTGGCTGGTCGCAGGGCACGCTCGACACCGCCGAGGTCGAGTGCGGGCCGGTGGCCGAGGCGGTGCCCGCGGTCGTGTGCTCGGTCGAGTACCGGCTGGCGCCCGAGCACCCGTTCCCCACGCCGCTCGACGACTGCGTCGCCGCCTACGAGTGGTTCCTCGCCCACCTCGACGAGCTCCGCGTCGACCCCGACCGGGTGGCCATCGGGGGCACCAGCGCCGGCGGCAACCTGGCCGTGGCCACCTGCCTGGTCGCCCGGGACCGGGGCCTGCCGATGCCGATGTTCCAGTGGCTGGAGGTCCCCGGCCTCGACCTCGCCCTGGGGTCGCCGTCGGTGCAGGAGAACGCCGTCGGCTTCGGGCTGACGGCCGAGGCCCTCGACGAGTACGCCGGCCGCTACGCCGGCACCGCCGACCGGTCCGACCCGCTGGTGTCGCCCCTCCTGGCGTCCGACCTGGCGGGGCTGCCGCCGACGGTCGTGCTCACCGCCGACCTCGATCCCGTGCGCGACGACGGCGAGCGCTTCGTCTCCCGTCTCCACGAGGCCGGCGTCCCCGCCGTCGCCCTGCGAGTCCTCAACCACCCCCACGGCACCTGGGTCATCCCCGTCTCCCTGGCCTGGGGCGTCGTCGAGGCCATGCGCACCGCCACCTTCCAAGCCGCCTTCGCCGGCCGCCTCCCCCTCTAGAGACCACGAGGTGCCAGGCACCACGTGGTCTCGGACCACGAGGTGCCAGGCACCTCGTGGGCGCTCGATCGGGTCGCCGTCGTCAGGGGTCGCCTCAGGGCTCGAGGTACCAGGGGCTGGGGTGGGCGAGGGTCCGGCCGCCGAGGTCGGTAGGGGCCCGGGGGTCGGCGGGGCGTCGGCGGCACCACCGGCACCGGCGTCCCGGACCGCAGGACCTGGACGACCAGGGGCGTGCCGGCCGGCGCCGACGTCCCCTCCACGTCCAGCGCCACCTGGACCAGCCCCGACCGGTGGGGTACCACGCCGCCCATCCGCACGCCGGCCAGGGTGGCGTCGATCCGCAGGCCCCGCTCCCGGGTGGCGAAGAAGCGCCGGTCGGCCATCGCCGCCCGCACGCCGGCCCGGCTCAGCTCGGTGACCCACAGCCCGGCGCGACCCTTGTCGATCCCCTCGTAGAGGAAGTCCTGGTCCCGGTTGAACAGCTCGAGGGTCCCACCCCAGGCGAACTCGGGGGGAGATGTGCCCCCAGAGGGTCACGGATCCCCCCGAGTTCGGAGGGGGGCGGTCGGGAACGGAGTTGCGGTCGGGGCAACGGCTCGGTTGGATGCTGACGGCATGCTGGACGAGAGCCCCGACCCCGACGCGCCCGGCGACGACCCGCGCTCGATCGTGCGGCGGGGCCTGGCCCTGCTGTGGCGCTCGGTGAAGCTGCACCCGCGGCCCTTCACCGTGGCGGTCCTCGGCGCCGGGCTGTTCGCCACCATGACCGTCGGCTCGACGATCGTGCTGGGCCGCGTCACCGACGAGGTCATCGTCCCCGGGCTGGCCGAGGAGCGGGCCGGCGGGACGTTCGGCCCGGTCGACGGCGGCACCGTCCTGCTGGTGACCGTGGCCGTCGTGATCGTGGCCCTGGCCCGCGCCGCGGGGGTCGTGGCCCGTCGCTACTTCTGCAGCATGACGACCTTCCGCGTGGGCGCCAGCTGGCGGGAGGCCCTGGCCGATCGCTACCTCGACGCCCCCCTGCGGTTCCACGCCCGCCGCCCCGCCGGCGAGCTCATGGCCCACGCCGACAACGACGCCGTCAAGGCCATCGAGTTCATCAACCCGGCGCCGTTCTCCATGAGTGCCGTGGTGATCGGCGTCATCGCCTTCGGCCGCCTGCTGATGGTCGACTGGGTGCTGGCCCTGGTCGCCCTGTGCGTGTTCCCGACGCTGATGGTCGCCAACCGGATCTACACGTCCCGGGTCGAGCACCCGGCGGCGCGCGCCCAGGCCCGCTACGGCGACCTGGCCTCGGTGGCCCACGAGAGCTTCGACGGCGCCCTGGTGGTCAAGGCCCTCGGGCTGGCCGATCACGAGACCGAGCGGGCCCGCAAGGCGGCCGGTCGGCTCCGCGACGAGCGGGTGCGCGTCGGCGAGCTGCGGGCCTGGTTCGAGCCCGGTCTCACCGCCCTGCCCAACCTCGGCGCCGTCGCCGTGCTCGGTCTCGGGGCCTGGCGCCTGTCGACCGGCGCCGTCAGCGAGGGCGGCATCGTCGAGGCGCTCGCCCTCTTCGCCGTCCTGACCACGCCGATGCGGGTGATGGGCTACCTGCTCGAGTCGATGCCGCCGTCCGTCGTGGCCGCCGCCCGTCTCGACCGCGTCCTGGCCCCCGACGACCGCGACCGCCACCCGGCCCGCGGCGCGGCGACGCTGCCCGACGGGCCGCTGCCGGTCGTCGTCGACCGGCTCTCCTTCTCCCACGACCCGGCGGCCCCGGTGCTCGCCGACATCAGCTTCGCCGTCGCCCCCGGCGAGGTCGTGGCCGTGGCCGGGGCCACCGCCGGCGGCAAGACCTCGCTCTGCCTCCTGCTGTCCGGGCTGCTCGAGCCGACCGCCGGCCACGTCCGTCTGGGCGGCGTCGACATCACCGACCTCGACCCTGGCGAGCTGCCCCGCTCGGTCGGCGTCGTGTTCCAGGAGTCGTTCCTGTTCGCCGACACGGTGCGGGCCAACGTCCTGGCCGGGATGGACGAGGCGCCCCCCGACGCGGCGCGCACCACCGCGCTCGACGAGGCCGTGGGCGAGGCTCTCCGCCTGGCCCGCGCCGACGGCTTCGTGGCCGCTCTGCCGCTCGGGCTCGACACCGAGCTGGGCGAGCGGGGCATCACCCTCTCGGGCGGCCAGCGCCAGCGCCTCGCCCTGGCCCGGGCGCTCGTCCGCCGGCCCCGTCTCCTGATCCTCGACGACGCCACCAGCGCCATCGACCCGTCGGTCGAGGGCCAGATCCTCGCCGGCCTGGGGCAGTCGCTGGCCACCACGACCGTCGTCGTGGCCCACCGGGTCTCGACCATCCGCCTGGCCGACCGGGTGCTGTTCCTCGACGCCGGCCGGGTCGCCGCCCTCGGGCCCCACGACGAGCTGCTGGCCACCGTCCCCGCCTACGCCGCCCTCGTCCGCGCCTACGAGCGCGAGGACGACCCCATCGACGAGGACGACCCGATCCCCGCCGGCGAGAGCGCAGGGGAGCACCGATGAGCGAGCGCAGCGAGCGAACCAGCAAGCAACGTGGTCTCTTCGCCGACGAAGTCGGCGCTCATCGGCGCCCCGTGGTGACCACCAGGTCAGCCGGGTCCACGATGGCCGAAAGGTACCGATGAGCTCGCCGCTGCCGGTCGAGGAGCACTGCGAGGAGGGCCACGCCCCCGACCCCGACGAGATCGACGTCATCGACGGCGGCGCCCTCGTCGCCTTCCGGCGCATCGTGGGCGAGATGCCCGAGCTGCGCCACGGCGCCGGCATCACCGGCCTGCTGGCCCTCGCCATCGCCGCCGGGCGCGTCACCGTCCCGGTGCTGCTCCAGCAGGTGCTCGACCGCGGCATCCTCGGTCCCGATGGCTACCGCCCGACCTTCATCGCCGTCGCCGTGGCCGTCGCCGTGGTGGCGATCCTCGTCTTCTGGGCGCTCGAGCGGATCGGCCTGGCCCGCCTGACGCGGGCGGCCGAGAGCGGCCTGGCCGGCGTGCGGGTGCGGACCTTCGACCACATCCACCGGTTGTCGGCCGCCGACCACACCGAGTCCCGCCGCGGCGTCCTCGTCTCCCGGGTCACCAGCGACGTCGAGACCCTCGCCCAGTTCTGGAGCTGGGGGGCCATGGTCTGGCTGGGGGCGACGGCCACCATCCTGGGCGTCGGCGCCGTCATGGCCGTCTACTCCTGGCGCCTGACGCTGCTGGCGTTCGGGGTCTTCGTGCCCGTCGCCGTCCTCCTCCGCCAGCTCCAGAAGGTCCAGCTGCGGCGGTGGGACGTGGTGCGCGACCGGGTCGGCGACACCCTCGGCGAGTTCTCCGAGGCCATCGGTGGGGCCCCCGTGATCCGGGCCTACGGGCTGGGCGACCGGGGCCGGCGCCGGCTCCGCGGCGCCGTCCAGCGCCAGTATCGGGCCGAGCTCGGCGCCGCCCGGATGTTCGCCATCATGTTCCCGCTGTCGGACATCTTCGGCGCCATCGCGGTGGCCGCCGTCGCCGGCGTGGGCGTGTGGCGCGGTCCCGCCTGGGGGCTCGACGCCGGCGAGCTGGTGGCGTTCACCTTCCTCGTCACCCTGCTGACCCAGCCCATCGCCGACCTGGGCGAGGTCCTCGACCAGACCCAGAACGCGGCGGCCGGCGCCCGCAAGGTCCTCGGCACCCTCGACATCCCCCTCGACGTGGTCGAGCCCGAGCCCGGCCGGCCCCTGCCCGACGGCGCCCTCGGCGTCCGGACCACCGGCGTCGACTTCGCCTACCGGGCGCTCGACGGGGGCGACGGGCCGCTGGTGCTGGAGGACGTCTCGCTCGAGATCGCCGCCGGCTCGTCGGTCGCGGTCGTGGGCCAGACCGGCTCGGGCAAGACGACCTTCGCCAGCCTGCTGGCCCGGCTGGCCGACCCGGTGACCGGCACCATCGAGGTGGGCGGGCTCGACCTGCGCCAGGTCACGTTCGACTCCCGGCTCCTGCGCATCCGCATGGTGCCCCAGGACGGGTTCCTGTTCGCCGCCACCGTGCGGGAGAACATCCGGTTGGGCCGGCTCGACGCCACCGATGCCGAGATCGAGGCCGCCATCGAGGAGCTGGGCCTGGGCTGGTGGGTCGATCGCCTGCCCCGGGGTCTCGACACCGAGGCGGGGGAGCGGGGCGACAACCTCTCGGTGGGCGAGCGCCAGCTCGTCGCCCTCGTCCGGGCCCAGGTGTCCGATCCCGGCCTGCTGATCCTCGACGAGGCCACCTCCGCCGTCGACCCCGAGACCGAGCGGGCCCTCGCCGTGGCCCTGACCCGCATGGCCGCCGGCCGCACCACCGTCACCGTGGCCCACCGCCTCTCGACCGCCGAGCGGGCCGACCGGGTGCTGGTCTTCGACAAGGGCCGCCTCGTCGAGCAGGGCGCCCACGACGACCTCGTCGTCGCCGACGGCGTCTACGCCGCCCTCCACCGCAGCTGGGTCGGCGGCACCCGCACCACCACCCCGTCCTAGGCGGGCGGCGTCCCGCCGCCGAGGAGGGCCTGGACCAGGGCCGACACCGAGTCGAGGGCGTCGAGGAGGCCGTGCGACCGGCTGTCGTCGTCCTCCAGCGTGGCGAGGAGCTCGACCCCCAGGTAGAGGGCGGAGATGGCGTAGGTGAGGTCGGCCGGGTCGACCACGTCGGCGAACGGCGTGGCCCCGATCACCCGGGCGACGGCGGTCTCGACGACGGCGAGCCAGGGCTCGAAGCCCTCCCGCACGCCGGCCCGCAGCTCGGCCGAGGTCGCCGCCCCGGCCAGCATCTGCGTGAGCACGGCGACGTTGCCATGGGCGACCTCCTCCTCGTGGAGCCGGCGCGCCACCCGGACCAGGTCGGGCAGGGTGGCCACCTCGGCGAGCTCCCGCTCGTAGAGGGCGGCCCGCCGCTCGCTCTCGGCGTGGCTGGCCGCCACCAGCAGACCGTCGACCGAGCCGAAGTGGTAGAAGATCAGCGCCTGGTTGAACTCCCCGGTGCGGGCGATGGCCCGGGCGCTGACCCCGGCGATGCCCGCCTCCCGCACCGTCTCGAGGGCGGCGGCGACCAGGCGGGTCCGC
>DATHEV010000215.1:0-2535 GCA_035318405.1 Iamia sp. | reverse complement strand
TCGACCGGCGAGCGGCCGGCGACGAACAGCACGGCGCCTGCGGTGCGGGTGACGAGGCCGTCGGCCCCGGGGACGGGGGCGAGACGCCCTTCGCTCAGGTTCATGCGGCCCTCCCGAGGGCGTCGAGGGCGTCCGCCACCTCGGCGGCGGTGCGGAACCGGGCCGAGAGGTCGGGGTCGAGGCAGCGCCTGATCAGCTCCGCCTCGGCGTCGGACAGCGACGGGTCGAGGGTGGGGGGCGACGACAGCACTCGCCGGACGGCCAGCAGAGGGTCGCGGGCGGGAAGGTCGCCGTACACCCCCTTGCCCGTGAGGACGCGGTGCAGGGTGACGCCGAGGGCCCAGATGTCGGTGGCCCGCGACGCCCGCTCGCCGCGCATGATGGCGGGGTCGAGGTACTCGACCGACCCGATGGCGCCGAGGCCGGTGATGGTCTGGCCCGGGGCCAGCACCTGCACCAGGCCGAGGTCGGCCAGCTTGGCGCCCTCGTCGGTGAGCAAGATGTTGGCCGGCTTGATGTCGCGGTGGGCGATGCCGGCCTCGTGCAGGTCGTGGGCCGCCCGGGCGGCGGCCGAGACGGCGTCGACGGCGCCGTCCCGGGTCACCTCGCGGGTGGGGTAGGCCAGCGACCCGCCGGGGCAGTACTCCATGGCGTAGTAGCACTGGCCGGCCTCCTGGCCGGCGTCGTACAGGGTCACCAGGTTGGCGCTGCGGACCTTGGCGAAGGTGCGCAGCTCGCGGGTGAGGCGGTGGAAGGCCTCCTCCCCGGCCGAGACCTGGAGCACCTTGACGGCGACGTGGTCGGCGGCGATGCCCAGCCGGGACGGGGTGGCGGCGAGGAAGTACTTGCCGCTGCTCCCCTCACCGAGGGGCTGGATGAACTGGTAGTCGGCGATGCGTTCCATGGGTCCCTCGTGTCAGACGATCCGGCCGCCGTTGAACCGCCAGCGGACGAAGAAGATCTTCATCGGTCCGTTGGCGAACAGCCAGGTGATGATCCAGGTGGAGAAGAAGAGGAACAGATAGGCCAGGCCGGGCACGTACTGCTCCTTGTCGAGGCCGATGTCGCCGAAGGGGTTGAGCACGGCGACGTGCAGCAGGAGGAAGGTGCTCAGGCACTCCGGGAAGAACTGCATGAGGGAGAAGAAGGCCGGCCAGTCCTTCTCCCACCGGAACTGCATGAGGAAGTGGTAGATCGGGTCCCACACCAGCACCCCGAAGATGGCCGTGATGGCCAGCGCCGCCAGCGTCAGCTTGTAGGTCTGGGCGAGCGGGCTCGGGGCGCCGTCGGCGGCGTCGATCGTGAAGACGATCTTCAACCCGTCGTTGGTCGAGATGAGGAGGAACGGGGTGATGACGATGGTCCAGAGCAGGCCGACGGTGAACGAGACGAACAGCCGTGTCTGGATGCGCCCGAGGAGGACGGGGATCACTTGGGGAGCTCCTTGTGCCGGGCCCACTTCAACCACTGGGTGCAGCTGCGCATGGGCCCGATCTTCTTGATGAAGCCTCGTGAGGCCAGGTCGTCCATGATCCTCACGGCGGCGTACTGGAGCCCGAGGAAGGTGTCGATCCCGGCGAAGTAGTTGCCGAGGGTCATGCTCCCGGCGGCGTAGATCGTCCCGGGGGCGCTCTGGGTGCCGCGGACCTCGAAGGAGCGCTCGGTGTCGAGGCGGCCGAGGACGTTGCGCTGCGCGCCCGAGTGGTCGAACAGGTCGGCGTAGAGCCGGTGCTCGCGGATGTCGGACTCGAGGCCGGTGCAGTCGATGACGAAGTGGGCCGGGACCTCGAGGAGGCTGCCGTCGTTCGCCTTCACCTTGGTGACGACGGTGCCGTCGGTACCGGGCACGACGGAGTCGACGGTGCCGACGTAGGTCCGGTACCAGCCCTCGCGGCGACCCCTCCCCAGCTGCTCCATCCAGTTCTTGCGGATCGGGGTGTTCGTCCCGCCGAGCTGCTCGTACAGCTTCTTGCGCTCGTCGCCCTCGAGCTTCTCGAACTGGAACTTGTAGCGGCCGCCCCAGGTGGACTTGGGCCAGTTGAAGCCCTGGTAGGCCCAGCCGTCGCCCCCGGGTCGCCGGAGGAAGACGCTCGGGCCGTGGGCGCCGGTGATGTAGGTGCGGAAGAGGTGGAGGATCTGCGTCTGGAGCCCGTCGGCGTCGCGGTCGTCGATGAGCCGCTGGAGCACCCGGGAGGCGACGATGCCGCCGCCACGGATCATCACCAGGCCGGGCCGGCGCTTGAGCTCCTCGTAGACGTGCTCGTGGGGCTCGTAGGCGTTCACGACCCGGACGTGGTCGTCGTACTTGGTGCGGTACGCCTGGAGGTCGGGGAGGAACTTGACCCCGGGGTAGCCGACGGCGATGTGGACGTAGGTCGATCGGTAGGCGATGCGCTTGGTGGCCGACTGGCCCTGCGCCGGGGTGAGGATGGTGAAGTAGCCGCCGCCGTAGCGGCGCCGGACCATGCGCACCTGCCCCTTGACGGTCATGTCGAAGTAGCTGATGCGGTGGGCCTCGCGCTCGATGGCCGCGAA
>DATHEV010000214.1:0-11130 GCA_035318405.1 Iamia sp. | reverse complement strand
CGTGGGCCACGACGTAGATCGGCGCGGGTGTCGCCCCGTGGCCGAGCGATTGGGGCGCGACCGGTGCGAAGGACCGGGAGGGGTCCTGGCCGACGGCGATCGCCGTGCTCCCGCCGGTCCAGAGACCGAGCCGGGCCAGGTCCGACCAGGCCGAGGCGTGCACGACCGACGTCCAGTCGGGCGGCGCCTGCGGCGGGGGCGGCGGAGGCGCCGGTCGGGTCGCTCCGACGTCGTCGGCCTGGGCACCTTCGTCTGCGGCCATGGATCCCCTCCGGAGCCGTTCGCCGGTCGCCGGCACTGTATGACATCGACGGGACGGCGGCTCGGGGTGGGGAGGTTGGGGGGGGGGTTGGCCCCACCTCTGCTTGGGGGGGTCCCACCGTTCACGGGAACGGGTGCCGTCCGTACGGTCGACCTCATGCTCGACGTCGCCGGCCTCGCCTCCCTCGCCGCCTGGGCCTACCTCGTCGTCTTCGGGCTCTCGGCGCTCGATGCGGTGTTCCCGATCCTGCCCAGCGAGTCGATCGTCATCGTCGCCGCCGCCCTCGCCACCAACGGGGACCTGAACCCCGTCGCTCTCTTCGCCGTGGCCGCGGCCGGGGCCCTCACCGGCGACCTGTGCTCGTTCGGGCTCGGGCGACTGGCCCGCCGGCGCTGGCGTGACCCGAGCGACGTGACCGGCCGGCCCGGGCGGATGCTGGTCTGGGCCCGACGGCACCTCGAGAGCCGGGGCGAGCAGGTCATCGTCACCGCCCGGTTCGTGCCGGGCGGGCGCACCGCCACCACCTTCTCGGCCGGCTACCTGGGGCTGCGGCCCCGTCGCTTCCTCGTCGCCGCCATCATCGGCGCCGTGCTGTGGGCCGCCAACGGCGTGGCCCTGGGCTACGTCGGCGGCCAGGTGTCGGAGAACCCGCTGGTGGCCATGGCCGGCGGCCTGGCCCTCGGTGGCGTGGTGTCGCTGGCGATCCACCTCGTCACGCGGCGGCGTCGAGCCCGGCGGGGCGGGCGCCGCCCGGCGTCAGGCTCGGGTGGCGGTGAGCACCAGGATGCTCCCGCCCAGGACGACGTGCCCGGCGTCGTCCACGTGCGCCTCGAAGGCCGCTGCGATGGCGTCGATGGCGTCGGCGCGGACGGCGTCGTCGAGCCCGTCGAACGCCAGACGGGTGGGGCCGAAGTCGGCGGCGGCCTCGGCCGCGGCCCGGGGGTCGAGCCCGCCGCCGAACGGCAGGGCGAGCCGGTGCCGGGTGGCGCTCGGGGCCTCCCACCCCGCCGCCTCGAGCAGAGCGAGCGCCGCCGGGACGTCGCCTAGCGAGGTGGCCCCCTGGTCGACCGGACCGCCGTCGGCGGGCATCGATGCGGTGTCGCCGACGCCGTGGGCGCGCCGGACGGCCAGGGTGGCGTGGAGGGGGACGGCGAACAGGGCGGACTCGTCCCGGTGGGCCCAGACGGCGACGGCCAGCCGACCCCCGGACCGGGTGGCGGAGGCCAGGTGGGAGAAGGCGGCCGGCGGGTCGGAGAAGAACATCACGCCGAAGCGGGAGATGACGGCGTCATAGGCCCCGTCGGGAGGCGACCAGCCGACGACGTCGGCCGTCGTCCACGTGATGGGGGCGGCACCGGGCGGGACCGCGATCCCGGCCGCCGCGGCCAGCATGTCCGCCGACACGTCGAGACCGGTGACGGCACCCTCGGGCCCGACGGCGGCGGCGGCCTCACGGGTGGTCGGGCCGGTGCCACATCCGACGTCGAGAACCCGCTCGCCCGGGGCCAGGGCGGCGGCGGCGAAGAGGGCCTCGGACACCGGGGCCAGCTGGCGCTCCAGCCCCGCGGACTGGCGGAGCCAGCGGGCGACGCGATCGCCGCTCCAGGCGTCGTCTTCGGTGCGATCGGTCATCGCCGGAGGGTAGGTCCGTCGGCCCATCGCGTGCGCAGCGCGACGGAGCCGATCTGTACTGTCGCCGTCATGTCCGACATCTCGATCTCGCTGCCCGACGGTTCCTCGCGCCAGGTGGCCGCGGGCACCACCGTCGCCGGCCTGGCCGAGTCGATCGGGCGGAGGTTGGCCAAGGCGGCGGTGATCGGCGTCGTCAACGGCATCGAGCGCGACCTCGCCCACCCGCTGGACGAGGGCGACACGGTCGAGATCGTCACCGACACGAGCGATCGCGGCCTGTTCACGATCCGCCACTCCACGGCCCACGTGCTGGCCCAGGCGGTGCTCGACCTGTTCCCGGGCGCCACCTTCGGCATCGGCCCGGTGATCGAGGACGGCTTCTACTACGACTTCCAGCTCCCCGCCGGGGCCGACGGCAAGCCGGCCACCTTCGCCCCTGACGACCTGGGGCGCATCGAGGCCCGGATGCGGGAGATCATCGCCGAGACGCAGCCCTTCGTGCGCGTCGACATCGACAACGACCGGGCCCGCGAGGTCTTCGCCGACCACCCGTTCAAGCTGGAGATCATCGACGGCGAGGCCGAGGACCCCACGTCGGTGACGGGGACGGGTATCGCCCGCACCTACGAGAACCCGCCGGTCGTGCCCAAGGAGCGGCCGCCGTTCCGGGGCTACCCGGGCTTCATCGACCTGTGCCGCGGACCCCACGTGCCCGACACCAAGACGCACCTGGGGCACTTCGCCCTGACGCGCATCGCCGGGGCCTACTGGCGGGGCGACGAGACCAAGCCCCAGCTCCAGCGCATCTACGGCACGGCGTGGGCCTCGAAGGCCGACCTGGAGGCCCATCGGGAGCGGCTCGAGCAGGCCGCCCTTCGTGACCACCGCAAGCTCGGCGCCGAGCTCGACCTGTTCAGCTTCCCCGACGAGATCGGGTCGGGGCTGGCGGTCTTCCACCCCAAGGGCGGCATCGTGCGCCGGGTCATGGAGGACTACTCGCGGCGTCGCCACGAGGCCGCGGGCTACGAGTTCGTCTACTCCCCCCACATCGCCAAGGCCGACCTGTTCAAGATCAGCGGCCACCTCCAGTGGTACGCCGACGGCATGTTCCCGCCCATGCACTTCGCCGACGAGGGCGGGGCCGAGGGCGTCGACTACTACGCCAAGCCCATGAACTGCCCGTTCCACTCCCTGATCTTCCGGTCGGGGCTGAAGAGCTACCGCGACCTCCCGCTGCGGCTGTTCGAGTTCGGCAGCGTCTACCGCTACGAGAAGTCGGGCGTGATCCACGGCCTCACGCGCGTCCGAGGGATGACGCAGGATGACTCGCACATCTACTGCACCAAGGAGCAGATGGCCGACGAGCTCATCGGCTTGCTCGACTTCGTGCTCGGCCTGCTGCGGGACTACGGCCTCGAGGAGTTCTACCTGGAGCTCTCGACGAAGGGCGACAGCGACAAGTTCGTCGGCGCCGACGAGGACTGGGAGGAGGCCACCGAGCTGCTGCGGGCGGCGGCCGAGACCTCCGGCCTCGAGCTGGTGCCCGACCCCGGCGGTGCCGCCTTCTACGGCCCCAAGATCTCGGTCCAGGTGCGCGACGCCATCGGCCGGAGCTGGCAGATGTCCACGATCCAGGTCGACTTCCAGACGCCCGGCCTGTTCGGGCTCGAGTACGTCGGCTCCGACGGGGCCCGGCACACGCCGGTCATGATCCACCGGGCCCTCTTCGGGTCGGTCGAGCGCTTCTTCGGCGTGCTGCTGGAGCACTACGCCGGCGCCTTCCCCACGTGGCTCTCGCCGGTCCAGGTGCGGGTGCTGCCCGTGCGCGACGACCACATGGCCTACGCCGACCGGGTCGCCGACCGGCTCCGGGCCGAGGGCTTCCGCGCCGATGTGGTCGACGCCTCGGAGAAGCTGGGCAACCGCATCCGCAAGGCCAAGAACGAGAAGCTGCCCTACGTGCTCGTGGTGGGCGACGACGACGTCGCCGCCGGCACCGTCGGGGTCAACCCCCGGGGCGGCGAGGTCGAGCGGGGCGTCTCGGTCGACGAGCTCGAGCAGCGGCTGCGCATCGAGGTCCTGGCCCAGACCGGCGGCCGGTGAGCGAGACGGCGGCCGAGGCCGGCGGGGGACCTTCGCCCGGGCTGGCCCGGCTGTGGGCCGGCTGGCGGTCGGCCTACATCACCCGCATCTCGACCGACGACGCCGAGATCCGGCGTGACGCCGAGGGCCTCAGCCTCTTCGAGCGCATCCTCGCCGCGGACCTCCCCGACGCCGAGACGCAGGTGGTCCGGCGGGTCCCGACCGTCTCGGTCGTCCTCAACGCCTTCCCGTACGGGTCGGGCCACCTGCTGGTGCTGCCCAACCGGGCGGTGGCCGACCTGGCCGGGCTCGACGCCACCGAGAGCGCCGAGCTGTGGGCCACCGTCCACGACGCCGTGGCCGCGGTGCGGGCCGCCTACGAGCCCGACGGCATCAACGTCGGGCTCAACCTCGGCGCCGCCGCCGGGGCGGGCGTCCCCGACCACCTCCACGTCCACGTGCTGCCCCGCTGGGCGGCCGACGCCAACTTCATGACCGCGGTCGCCGAGACCCGCGTCCTGCCCGAGCCGCTGGCCGTCACCTACCGCAAGGTGACCGACGCCTGGCCCGACTCGTAAGGTCGGTCCGTGCCCGACGACGAGACGATCCCCGAGGAGCCGGAGGAGGACGCGACCTCCGACCACGAGGTCACCGACTCCCTGCCCGACGATCTCGACGTCTCCGGCTTCGTCGGGCCCTACGTCTTCCCCAACAACAACCGTCGCCGGGTCCCGGGCTACCTCTACCTGGCCATGGCGGCCGGGTGCGTGGCGCTCTGGGCGGCCAAGCGGGGCGACGCCGCCTCGATCGTCAACGAGGGCCTGCTGTGGGGCGCCGCTGCCCTGGTCGCGGCGGGCGCCTACTGCCTGCTGTCCGGCTTCGACCTCGACGTCGACGAGCAGGACGGCCTGGTCATCGCCACCCGCACGGTCGGCTTCCCGGTGGGCCACGCCTCGGCCCAGATGGGCTGGCGCGGGATCCGCAGCCGGCCGACCTGGCGCATCCTCTGCTACTCGGCCGAGAATCCGCCCGAGCGCCGGGCCCTGCTGCTGATCGACGGCGTCGACGGCGAGGTGGTCGACTGGTTCGTCGAGGACAACCCCGAGGACTGGAGCGACCTCGACGGCGAGCTCACCGGCACCGGCGTCCCCTTCAAGACCGGCGAATAGGCTAGGCGCACCCCCCTTCTGTCAATCCCCATGTACCGCCACGGACCACGAGGATTGACAGAACAGCTGCCGGGCCGCCGGCGGGGGCTCAGGCGTCGACGGAGGCGAGGTGGCGGCGGGCCTGCTCGACGAGGTGGTCGGGGAGGGGCTCGTAGCCGACGGGCTCGACGCGGAACCGGCCCCGTCCTCCGGTGAGCGAGCGCAGCTCGACGGCGTAGCGGCGGATCTCGGAGGTCGGCACGCTGGCGGTGACGATCTGCTCGCCGGCGGAGCCGGCCTCGGCCCCCTCGATGCGGCCCCGGCGCGCCGTCAGGTCGCCCATGACGTCGCCCTGGGCGTCGGTGGGCGTGGTGACCTCGATCCGGCTGATGGGTTCGAGCAGACAGGGCCCGGCGCCGGCCAGGGCGTCGTTCAGGGCCAGCCGGGCGGCGGCCCGGAAGGCCATCTCCGAGGAGTCGACGGCGTGCTCCTTGCCGTCGGTGACGGTGACCTGGACGTCGACCACGGGGTGACCGAGCGGCCCGCCCCGGGCCATGGCCTCCTCGACGCCCTTCTGGACGGCGGGGATGTAGCTCTTGGAGATGGCGCCGCCGACGACCTTGCTGTCGAAGGCCAGGCCGGCGCCCCGCTCGCGGGGCTCGACCACGAGGGTGCACACCGCGAACTGGCCGTGGCCCCCGGTCTGCTTCTTGTGCCGGCCCTCGGCCTGGCCCCGGCCGGTGATGGTCTCCCGGTAGGCGACGGCGACGTCCTCGGTGTCGACGCCGACGCCGAACTTCGACCCCAGCCGCTCGAGGGCCAGTCCGACGTGGGCGTCGCCGACGCCGCGCAGCAGGGTCTGGTGCGTCTCGTCGTCGCGCTCGACCCGGATGCCGGGGTCCTCCTCGACCAACCGGTGGAGGGCGGGGCCCAGGCGGTCCTCGTCGGCCGGGGTGCGGGCGGTGATGGCCACGGCGTAGACGGCATCGGGCGGTCGGAGCGGGGGGGCGGCGACGGGCTGGCCCCGCGGGGCGAGGGTGTCGCCGGTGAGGGTGCCCGAGAGCTTGGCGACGGCACCGATCTCGCCGGCGACCAGCTCGGCCACCGCCTCCTGCTCGACGCCGCGCACCCGCAGCAGGGCGTGGAGGCGCTCCTCGACCCCCGACCGGCTGTTCACCAGGCGGTCGTCGGCGCGGATGGTGCCGCTCAGGACCCGGAACATCGAGAGGTGGCCGACGAACTGGTCGGCCACGGTCTTGAACACGAAGGCCAGCGGCGGGCCGCCGGGGTCCGGCGCCACGTCGACGGTGGTGTCGCCGGCCGTGACCGTCACCGGCGGCCGGTCGAGCGGCGACGGCCCGATCTCGCAGATGAAGTCGGCCAGCCGGTCGACGGCGATCTCGGCCGTGGCCGACCCGCACACGACGGGGAAGACGGTGGCGTCGTCCACGCCGGCGGCCAGGGTGCGCTCGAGCTCCTCGACCGAGGGCACGTCGCCCTCGAGGTAGCGCTCGAGGAGGGCGTCGTCGGCCACCACGATCCCCTCGACCAGGTTGTCGTGGACCCGGTGCTCCTGCTCCTCCATCTCCTCGGGGATCTCGCCCTTGGTGGCCTTCCCGTCGGCGTAGGTGTAGGCGGTGTCGCTCAGGAGGTCGGCCACGCCGCGGAAGCCGGCCTCGGCCCCGATGGGCAGCTCGAGGGGGGCGATGCCGGCGCCGAAGCGGTCGCGCAGGGCGTCGAGGGTGGCGTCGAAGGCCGCCCGGTCCTTGTCGAGCTTGCTGACGAACACCATGCGGGGGACGTCGTGGGCGGCGGCCGCCCGCCAGGCCGCCTCGGTGCCGACCTGGACCCCGTCGACGGCGCTGACGACGAAGACGGCCAGATCGGCGACCCGCAGGGCGGCCTCGACGTCGGCGGCGAAGTCGGGGTCGCCGGGCGTGTCGAGCAGGGTGATGCGGTGGCCCTTCCACTCGAGGGGCAGCACCGACAGGGCCACGGAGTGGCGCCGGCTCTTCTCGGCCGGGTCGTGGTCGCTGACGGTGGTGCCGTCCTCGACCGTGCCCCGGCGGCTGATGGCGCCCGACAGGTGCAGCAGGGCCTCGGCGAGGGTCGTCTTGCCCGCACCCGCATGGCCGACGAGGGCTACGTTGCGGATGCGGTCCGGTCCGAGCGACGGCATGCGCCCTCCTGGCGTGGGGGATGAGCGGAGGGTACAGGCCCCTGGCGCGCCGTGGCGGGGGTCACCGGTACGCGGCGGAAAGGGTGGGTTCGCCGGGTCGCGTCGGGCATGCTGGTCGTGGACGGCTCGACTGCTAACTTCTGCAAGCACACCCGTCTCCAGGAGTCCGATGTTCGACGGCCAGTTCCGCACGCAGGCCGAGGTGCAGCTCCGACCCATCGGGGCCAGCCTCAAGAAGACCGGCATCAAGGCCGACCACCTCACGATCCTGGGCGTGGTCATGGCGGCCGCCACCGCCGTCGCCGTGGCCAACGGCGCCCTCCGGCTCGGCCTGCTCCTCCTCGTCCTGTGCGCCGTCCCCGACGTGCTCGACGGCGCCGTGGCCAAGGCCTCGGGCACGGCCTCGCCCCGGGGGGCCTTCTTCGACTCGGTCAGCGACCGGGTGGCGGACTCGTTCATCCTCGGCGGCATGGCCTGGTACCTCTCGTCCCAGCCGGGCGCCGGGCGCATCGCCGTCCTGCCCCTCGCCGTCCTGGCCGCCTCGCTGATCATCAGCTACGAGCGGGCCAAGGCCGAGGCCCTCGGCTACGACGCCAAGGGCGGCGTGATGGAGCGGGCCGAGCGCCTGATCGCCATCGGGCTGGCCCTGCTGTTCCAGCCAGCGATGATCGTCATCCTCTGGGTGATGCTGATCCTCACCGTGGCCACCGCCGTCCAGCGCTTCGCCAAGGTGTGGCGCCAGGCCAGCACCACGGTGCCGACCAAGGCCACGACCGAGCGGCTCCGGGCCCGCCGCCAGGCTCGGATGTCCCGCACCGCCGCCCGCCGCCAGGGCCGCTCGACCGCCCGGGAGCGCTTCGCCGCCCGCGACCGCAGCTTCCCCGCCCGGCGGCGCGACTCGGACACCTGAGAGGCCGAGCGGCGATGCCCACCAGGCATGATCGGCCGACGACGTACGAGCGCGGCCTCTCAGCGACGACACGGGTGGTCTGGGTAGCGACGAAGGAGCTGCCCAGATCGGCTCAGAACCCGCCCCGAGGCGTCGACGGTCGGCGGAGCACCTCCCACTCTGGGCGCGGGATCTGAGCGTCAACCGCGCCTACCTGGGGTACCGGGCCGGTGCGCTGGCCGCCCGCGCCCTGCCGGGGCCGACGGTGGCGCCGTTCGCCACCGTCCTCGGTCGGATCGGGTCTCGCCGCTTCGCCTCGCGGCGCCTCATCGTCGAGCGCAACCTGTGCCGCACGATGGGTGACGACATCGCCCCGGCGCGGATGGCCGAGCTGGTCGACGGCGCCTTCGCCTCCTACGTCCAGTACTGGATCGAGTCCTTCCGCCTCCCCGGCACCTCGCCCGAGGACATCGACCGGGGCACCGTCACGACCGGGTACGAGCACGTCGGCGAGGCCATCGACGCCGGCAAGGGCGCCATCTTGGCCCTGCCCCACCTCGGGGCGTGGGAGTGGGCGGCCTTCTACCTGACGGCGGTGCGGGGCATCCCCGTCACCGCCGTGGCCGAGGTCATCGAGCCGCCCGAGCTGGCCGAGTGGTTCGTCGGGCTGCGCAACCAGTTCGGCATCGAGGTGGTGCCGTTCGGGCCCGACGCCGCCTCGGCCTGCATCCGGGCGCTCAAGGCCAACCGGGTGCTGGCCCTGCCCAGCGACCGCGACCTGTCCGGCACCGGCGTCCCCGTCGACTTCTTCGGCGAGCGGACCACCATGCCCGGCGGCCCGGCCACGCTCGCCCTGCGCACCGGTGCCCCGCTGATCCCCGTCAGCTGCTACTTCGACAACGACCGGCACCTGGGCGTGGCCCTGCCGCCGCTCGACACGGTGCGCCGGGGCAAGCTGCGCGAGGACGTCGCCCGCGTCACCCAGGACCTGGCCGACGCCCTCGAGGCACTGATCCGCCGGGCGCCCGACCAGTGGCACCTGCTCCAGCCCAACTGGCCCTCCGACCACGAGGCCCTCGCCGCCGCCGGGTTCGCCTGACGGGACGAGGGGTTGGACCACCGCCTGTCCGTCCAGATCGGGCGCCGAGGCGAGACCGGACGGGTGTCCCAGTTCGAGGTCCACGCCTGGGTCTCGCCGACGGACGACTGACCTCGAGCCGGCTCCCCCGGGCCAGGACGGCGGCCAGGGCGATGATGGCGACGGCGGCGGCGAGGCCCACTCCGGCCCCGGCGCGCAGGCCGGCGCGGGCGGCGGCGCCCCCCGACGCCGTCGTCTCGGGGTCGACGCCGGACACGACCTCGAAGACGAGGGCGGTCACGGCGGCCCCGATGCCGCCGGCGACGAAGCGGGCCGAGTTGAACACGCCGGCGGCGATGCCGACCTGGTCGGCCGGGGCGACCCGGGTGACCTCGGCCGCGGTGGGCGCCTGGATGAGGCTGATGCCGGCGCCGGCCACGGCCAGGCCGGCCACCAGCCCGATGGTCGACGTGCCGCTCAGGGCCACCCCGCCGGCACCGAGGGCGCACAGCGAGCCGCCGGCGAGGGCGAGGCGCGGGAGGTCGAAGCTGTCGGCCAGCCGCCCGGCCACGAGGGCGCCGAGCAGCATGCTGACGGGCAGCGACGAGGTCACCAGGCCGGCCACGCCGGCGGCGTCGCCCCGCCCCAGCACCAGGTAGACGGGCACGACGAAGGTCAGGGCGAACAGCACCACCATCTGGAGGGCGGCCAGCCCCGAGACCGAGGCGAAGCCCCTCGCCCGGAGCAGGGCCGGGGTGACGAACGGGTGGGCCGCCGTGCGGACGTGGCGGACGAGGAGGGCGGTCGCCCCCGCCGACACGGCCACCAGCAGCAGCGTCGGCGCGCTGGTCCACCCCCAGGCCCGGCCCTCGGTGACGGGCAGGACGAAGGCCGCCACCGCCGCCGCCAGCAGGAGGGCGCCGCGCCCGTCGGGGTTGGCGGCGCGGGCCGGCGGGTCGGGCGGCACCAGCCGCCACGCCACCCCGGCCACGACGAGGATGGCCGGGGCGCTGAGGAGGAACATCCAACGCCAGCCCAGGCCCTCGACCACGACGCCGCCCACCGAGGGACCGGCCGCCAGCGAGGCCGAGTTCACCGCCGCCCACAGGCCGGTGCCGCGGCCGCGCTGGTCGGCCGGGAACAGCCGCCCGATGGTGGCCATGACGCAGGGGAGGACGCTCGAGGCCCCCAGCCCCTGGACCACCCGCGCCGCGATGAGCACGGGCATGGTCGGGGCCAGGCCGGCGACCACCGATGCCACCGCCATGATCACGGCGCCGGCCAGGAAGGTGCGGCGGGTGCCGACGATGTCGCCGATCCGCCCGGCCAGCGGCATCAGCACACCGCCGGTGAGCGAGAAGGCGGTGACCAGCCACACGCTGGTCGAGAGGCCGACGTCGAGGTCCTCGGCCACGAAGGGCACGGCCACGCCGCTCATGCTGTTGTTGACGGTGGCCACGACGGTCCCACCCAGCAGCGAGGCCAGGGCGGCCCAGCGCCGGAGGGAGGCCTGGTCAGCGCTCATGTATCTTGTATACAAGGTCTGAGCAGGCTCCGCCGCCCCGACGACGGCTAGTGCCGGTCGCCCCCCTGGAGCCACTTGGGGTTGGCGACCCGCAGCCGGGCGACGACGGCGTCGCGCACGGCGGGACCGACGTCGGCTCCCTCGACCTCGCCGGCGCGGATGCGGGCGGCCAGCGCGGCCTCGTCGGTCACGCCGAGGGTGGCCAGGCGGGCGGTGTGGGCGGCGTCGTCGGCCGGGGCGTTCTCGACCTCGCGCTGGACGGTGGCCAGCGCCCGCTCGACGACCCGGAGCGAGAAGGCCGGGGCCCCGTCGAGGAGCGGCGCGATCTCGTCGGT
>DATHEV010000213.1:0-3659 GCA_035318405.1 Iamia sp. | reverse complement strand
CCGGTGACGCCCTCGGGAGTGCCGACCATGGCGCCGAGCCAGATGCCGACCCAGATCATGGCGAAGGCGAACCCGATGGCCAGGCCGTAGGCCGCGACCGTGTCGACCATGCTGCCCCGGATGCGCCAGCCGATGGCGTAGCCGGTGACCGACATGATGATGATCGGCAGCATCGTCTTGATGACGTTGGACACCGCGTAGCCGGCGATGACCGCGCCTCTGGCGATGGGCAGCGACCGGAAGCGGTCGATGGCCTGGTTCTTCTGGTCGTTGGCGATGCTCATGGCCGCGCCGAAGGCGGTGAAGACCAGGGTCTGGGCCATGATCCCGGCCAGCAGGAACTCGCGGTAGACGCGTGGGTCGTCGGCGAAGCCGGGGATCCGGATCGACCCGCCGAAGACGAAGGCGAACAGCACGACGAACATGATCGGCTGGATCGTGGCGTCGCTCAGCTGCTCCGGCTGGCGCTTCATGTGGATGAGGCCGCGCCGGGCCAGCACCCACGTGTCGTGGAAGAAGCCGCGGCTGGGCCGGGCGAGCGTCTCGCCGTCGGGGGACCCGAGCGGCGCCGGGTCCTTGGCCAGGTCGGGGGTGGTCGTGGCGGTCACGCGGAGGCCTCCATCAGCTCGTCGTCTTCCATGGGCTTGCCGGTGAGGGTGAGGAACACCTCGTCGAGGGTGGGCTGGCGCAGGCTGAGGTCCTCGACCCCGAGCCCGCACTCGGCCAGGGCGTTGGCCACCTTGCCCAGGCCGGCCACGCCGTCCTGGGTGGGCGCCACCGCGGTGCGGACGGGACGGTCGATCACGGGTTCGGAGCCCGTGAGGCGGCCCAGGATCTCGGCCGCCTCGTCGAGCCGCCCGACGTCGGAGACGGTGACGCCGATGTTGTCCCCGCCCACCTGGCGCTTGAGGCTGCGGGCATCGCCGTGGGCGATCACCTTGCCGTGATCGATGACGAGGATGTCGTCGGCCAGGCGGTCGGCCTCCTCGAGGTACTGGGTGGTGAGGAGGATCGTGGTGCCGCCCTCGGTGAGGGTGTCGAGCACGTCCCACAGCTCGGTCCGGGCCCGGGGGTCGAGGCCGGTGGTGGGCTCGTCGAGGAACAGGATCTCCGGATCGGCGATGAGCGTGGTGGAGAGGTCGAGCCGGCGCCGCATGCCTCCGGAGTACTCGCTGACGACCTTGTCGGCGGCGTCGGCCAGGTTGAACTGCTCGAGCAGGGCGCCGGCGCGGGTCTTGGCGTCGCGGCGGGAGAGCTGCTGGAGCTCGCCGATCATGACCAGGTTCTCCGTGCCGGTGAGGAGCGGGTCGACGGTGGCGTCCTGGGCGGCCAGCCCGATGCGACGGCGCACCTCGGTGGGGTGCGTGCGGACGTCGAAGCCGGCGACGGTGGCGGTGCCCTCGTTGGCCCGCGACAGGGTGGTGAGGATGCGGACGGCGGTGGTCTTGCCGGCGCCGTTGGGGCCGAGGATCGAGGTCACGGTGCCGGTGGGCACGGCGACGTCGATCCCACCCAGGGCGGTCTTCTCGCCGAAGCGCTTGACCAGCCCGTGGGCTTCGATGGCCAGGGACGAGCTCATGGGGGGTTCTCCGGGTCAGCTCTGGGGGATGGGGACGAGGCGAACCGTCGGGGGGCGCCTCATGGTGGCAGGTGGTCGTCGGTGACGGGGTCGGTTTTCCGACGGGTGGTGGGGACGAGTGTGGCGGGCCGAACTGGCCACCCTGTGGCCGGTTCTGCGGGGATGTCCGGGGGATGACCGTCGGGCGGGGGCCATCTCATCGGTGGGTCGTGAGGACGGTATGACCTCGAGGACGGTTGAGGTCAACGGCATGAGACGGAGGTCACCGGATCGTGGTTGTTCCGCTCCGGAACAACATAGCGAACCGGTGGTCGCTAGCGTGCCGCGATGGCACCGATCTTCGAGCTGACGGCCTCGGGGGCCGCGGTGCTGAGCCTGCTGACCTTTGGCGAGGCGTCGGGCTACGAGCTGCGGACCCGGGCCGACGCCACCCTGCGGTTCTTCTTCGCCGCCCCGGCGATGAGCCAGATCTACGCCGAGCTCGACCGGCTGGCCGTGGGCGGCCTGGTGGCCAGCCGCGACGCCCAGCGCCCGGGCAGCCGCCCCGGCCGGGTGTGGCGCCTCACGCCCAAGGGCCGGCGCCGGCTGGCGCGGTGGGCGGCCGACGAGCCCGTCCCGCCCACCGTCTACCGCGACCACCTGGCGCTCCGGCTCATGCTCGGTGCCCTGGTCGCCCCCGAGCGGCTCCAGGCGATGGTCGACGAGCAGCGGGACCGGGTGGCGGCCGACCGGGCCGACCTCCAGGCCGTGGCCGACACCCTCGACCCCGACGCCCCCGACACCGCCCACCCGGCGCTGGTGGCCGAGTGGGGCCTGGCGACCTTCGACACCGAGCTCGCCGCCCTCGCCCGCATCCGCGACCGGCTGGCCGACCTGCCCCGCCCACCGGCCGAGGGCGACGCCGGCTGACCGACGCCTGCGGTCGGGTGGGGGCGCTCGCGTAGCCTCCCGGGATGGCCAAGATCGCCGACCTGCTCGCCGCCGGCCGCACGGTCTCGTTCGAGTTCCCGCCGCCGAAGACGCCCCAGGCCCTCGTCACCTTCGACGAGACCATGGAGGACCTGGCCGGGCTGGACCCGTCGTTCATCTCCGTCACCTATGGCGCCCTGGGCACGACGCGGGACACGACCCGCGACGTCGTGGTGCGGGTCGACAAGGAGCGGGACTTCCCGGCCGTCCCCCACCTCACCTGCGTGGGCCACAGCCGGGCCGACCTCGAGGACCTGCTGGTCCACTACCGGGACGCGGGCATCGAGAACATCCTGGCCCTGGCGGGCGATCCGCCGGCCGACGGGTCGGACCCCGGTGGCGACTTCACCTTCGCCACCGAGCTGATCGACCTGATCCGCGAGGTCGGCGACTTCGGCGTCGTGGTCGCCGCCTTCCCCGAGATCCACCCCCGCTCGGCCGACCGGGCGACGGACCGCCGGTATCTGGCCGCCAAGCTGGCCCGGGCCGACGCCGCCATCACTCAGTTCTTCTACGAGCCCGCCGACTACCTGAAGATGGTCGACGAGCTGGCCGCGCTGGGGTGCGAGACCCCCGTGATCCCCGGCATCTTCCCCTTCATCAACGTGGGCGGCCTGCGGCGCATGGCGGGGATGAACGGCAGCGTCATCCCGTCCTGGCTGGAGCCGCGGCTCCAGCTGGTCGACGGGGACAAGGAGGCCACCCGGGCGCTCGGCGTCGAGGTGGCCAGCGAGCTCGGCGCCCGTCTCCTCGCCGAGGGCGTGCCCGGGCTGCACCTCTACACCATGAACAAGGCCCGCTCGGTCCGTGAGGTGTGCGCCAACCTGGGTGTCCTCCAGGACGGGACGGCTCCCGACCCCGGGGCCGCTCCCGGCTGATCGCCGGGGGGAGCGCGGTGGCCGAGGTCGTCGCGCCGGTGCGCGCCCCGCTGCTGATCCACGGCGAGCTCGAGGCCCTCGTCGTCGGCGTCCTGGCCGCGGTGGCCGCCTTCGTGGCCGGCCTGGCCGGCTGCGCGCCGACCGGCATGGCCACGACCGACGTCGTCCTCACCGCCGTCCTGGCCGCCGTGGTCACGGCCCTCGGCGCCCGGGCCACCCCGGTGGCGCTGGGC
>DATHEV010000212.1:0-11311 GCA_035318405.1 Iamia sp. | reverse complement strand
ATCGCGGCTGCCCTGCATCCCCGCGGTCTACCCCACCCACCCCAAAATCGCGAGCACCAACAGGCCGATTGCTCAGCAGTCTCCTAGCCCGGCTGCGGGGGTGTCGCGGGTTCGGCGGGGACCACCGTCAGGGTGGGGAAGCCGTGGTTGAGGGCCTCGGTGTCGTCGGCGGGGTCCTCCAGGTCGGAGGTGCAGTCGGACTCGGCGAGGAAGTCGCCCTCGGTCGCCACCGGCACCTCGACCAGCTCCTCGACCTCGCCCTCGGCGCAGCTGGGGATGTTGATGCTGGCCACCTCGACCGGTGCCTCGCCGGCGAGCAGGGCGTCGAGGCGCTCGTCGATCCACGCCACCATCAGCTCGGCGCCCACGGCGTAGCCCTCGTCGACCGGGCCCAGCGAGGCGCTCAGCGCCAGGGCGGGAACGCCGCGGGCCACGGCGGCGCGGGCGGCGCCGACGGTGCCGGACACGTCGACCAGCCCGCCGACGTTCTGGCCCTCGTTGATGCCCGAGACGACGAGGTCGGGCGTCATCTCCAGCTCGTCGATGGCGACCCGCACGGTGTCGGACGGGAACCCGTCGACGGCGAGGGCCTCGTGTCCACTGGCCGTCTGCTCGTCCTGCGTCTCGACCGCCCCCTCGGTGAAGGTGCCGCCGGTGCCGCTCTGCTGCTCGAGCGGGGCGACGACCTGCACCTCGTGGCCCGCGGCCACCAGCGCCTCGACCACGGTGTCGATCCCCGCCGCCGCGTAGCCGTCGTCGTTGGTGACGAGGACGTGCAGCGATGCGCTCCCGCCGTTCGTCGACGGGTCGCCGGACGACGCCGGCTCGGTGCTGGTGGTGGTCTCCTCGGTGCTGTCGGGGCTCCCCGACTGCGACGCGACATCGTCGCCGTCGTCGTCACCGCAACCGGCGATCAGCGCGGCCAGGACACCCAGCGCGACCAGTGCCCCGCGCACCCCCCGGGCCCTCATCGGGCGCCCCGGACGAGGCGGCCGGGTGTGGCCCCGGTGCGCTCGCCGTAGCGCCGGGTGACGACGCCGGACTTCACCGTGGCCAGGTAGCCGTCGACGCCCTGGAGCAGGCGGCGACCCCCGGCCGGCAGGTCGTGGACGACCCGCGGGGTGTGGAGCCGGAGGCCGGCGTGGTCGATGACGTTGACGTCGGCCAGCAGGCCGGGCTCGAGCCGGCCCCGGTCGCCGAGGCCGTAGAGCGCGGCGGTGTCGCCCGTCTGGCGCCGGACGACGAGCTCGAGCGGCAGCTGCTCGCCCCGGGATCGGTCGCGGGTCCAGTGGGTGAGCATCCACGTCGGGGTCGAGCCGTCGCAGATGAACCCGACGTGGGCCCCGCCGTCGCCCAGCCCCAGCACCGCGGCCGGGTGCAGGAGCATCTCCCGGGTGGGCTCGCTGGTGCCCTGGCTGTAGTTGAGGATGGGCAGGTACAGCAGGCCGGTGCCGTCCTCGGCCAGGAAGGCGTCGTAGGCCACCTCGAGCGGGGAGCGACCCTCGCGAGCCGCCACGGCGGCGATGCTGCGCTCCGGCCCGGGCTCGTAGTCGGGCGGGTCGCCGAGGGCGAAGAAGCTCTCGAAGCTGGCCTCGAGCTGGGCCTTGGTCTCGCCGTCGAGCTCCGGGGGATCGACGATGGCGGCCCGCACCTCGGGGTCGCGCATCCGGGCCACCCGCTCGGCGACCGGCAGGTCGGCGATGGCGTCGTAGGCGGGGATGCCGGTGAACAGGCAGTAGGTGGTGTCGAGACCGGCCAGCATGCCGGTCGGGCGCCCGGCGACCTGGGGGTGGAGCGACGCCCCCTCGTCGCAGGCGGCGGCCGACAGGTCGCACATCTCCCGCCACAGCTCGGGGTCGTCGTCGACCTGGAGCAGGGCGAAGGTCACGGGGCGACCGGTGGCCGCCGCGACCCGGCGCATCCAGTCGACCTCCTTCTTGGCCGCCACCAGGTCCTCGCCGGCCGAGCCGACGGGGGCCAGCTCGAACACGCCGGAGCCCGCCCGGGCCAGGCCCTGGCCCAGGCCGAGGAGCTCGTCCTCGGCGGCGTAGGTGCCGGGCACGGGCTCGCCGTCGATGGCCCGGTGGGCGATGGTCCGGCTGGTCGTGACGCCGAGGGCGCCGGCCCGGACGGCCTCCTCGACCAGGGCGCTCATGGCGGCGATGTCCTCGGGCGTGGCCGGCTCGTTGCGGGCGCCCCGCTCCCCCATCACGTAGGCCCGCACGGCGCCGTGGGCGATCTGCGAGCCGACGTCGAGGGTCCACTCCCGTCGGTCGAGGGCGTCGAGGTACTCGGGATAGGTCTCCCACTCCCAGCTGATCCCCTCGTGGAGGGCGCTGCCGGGGATGTCCTCGACGCCCTCCATCAGCCCGACGAGCCAGTCCCGCCGGTCGGGTGGGCAGGGCGCGAAGCCGACGCCGCAGTTGCCCATCACGACGGTGGTGACGCCGTGCTGGGCGCTGGGGCCCGGATCGTCGTCCCAGGTGACCTGGCCGTCGTAGTGGGTGTGGATGTCGACCCAGCCGGGCGTGACGAGGGCGCCATCGGCATCGATCTCGGTGGCGCCGCGCCCGGCGACCCGGCCGACCGCGGTGATGCGATCGCCGTCGATGGCCACGTCCGCCGTCACGGTCGGGGCGCCGGTGCCGTCGGCCACCGTGCCCCCTCGGATCACCAGGTCGTGTCCCACGTTCTACCTCCGGTCGCCTTCTGGACACCTGTCCAGAAGGGGCGAGCGCCACAGTACCTGACCGGAGGGGCTCTGGCGTAGGGTCGTCCCCGTGAGGCAGCTGGCCGGCGTGGTGGGTTCGCTCGGGCTGCTGCTGGCGGCCTTCTTCGCCCTGTCCCCGGTGACCGTCGACGTGCCCCACCACGACGGCCGCTGCGGCCCGCCGCTGGTCCGCTACGCGGCCCAGGAGCACGACGACGACCCCAACGAGCAGGCCGTCATCGACGCCTGTGAGGCCAAGGCCGAGGACCAGCTGGTCGTCGCCGGCATCGCCGCCGGCGTCGGCACGCTCGGCTTCGTCGTCCTCCGCCTGATCGCCGGCCGCCACGCCGTCGTCGAGCGCCGCCGCCGTCGGGCTCGACGCCAGCGGGCCGACGACGAGGCGCGCCAGGCGGCCGAGCACCAGGCCGAGCTCGAGACCGCCGCCGCCCGCGACGCCGCCCTCCGCGGCTGAGCCGGCGAGCCCCGTCGCTCAGCGACTCAGAGGCTCAGGCGCTCAGGCCAGCTCGTAGAGGGTGGGGGCGCGACCGCGGCCGTGGTGGTCGGTCTTGGGGCCGAGGTTGCGGGCCTGGCCGGCGGCGATCATCTCGTCGACCGCCTTGCGCACGGTCTGGGGCGACCCACCACCGGCCTCCCGGGCCACGTCGGCCAGCGTGAACTGCTTGGGCAGCCGGCGGGCGGCGGCCTTGAGCTCCTCGATCGCCACCTTCGGGGCGCGCGACCCGGCCCCGCTCGACGGGCGGCCCCCGCCCCGGCGGCCGCGGCCGCCCATGAGGCCGGACTGGCGGAGCACCTCGGTGGGCACGCCCAGGGCCTCGAAGGCGGACAGGGGGATCGACTCGGCCTCGGCGTAGTCCTTGGCGTGGGCCACGAAGTCGGCGGTGACACCCTCGGCGTCGGCGGCCCGGGCGTGCTCGAGGTCGGCCAGCGCGTGGAGGCGGGCCAACGGGTCGCCGGCCGCGGCGACGGCCGCCTCGGCCTTGGCCACGGCCTCGTCGTCCACGATCGACTCGGGCTCCTCGAGCCAGAGCAGGTAGCGACGGACGGCGTCTTCGGGCGTGGGAGCCATGACCGCACGTCTAGCACGGCGACCGGTCCGCCCGAGGAGTCAGGGGGTGGCCCGAGAGGTGGTAGACCAACGGCGGTCAGGGCCGTGGGGGCCCTGGGCAGGGATGGAGAACCAACATGTCCGACCCGTCGAACGACGACGCGCCCGCGCCCGACGCGGACGGCGACACCTCCGACGTCTCCGACGCATCGGAGACCGAGGCACCGCCGACGCCGGAGGAACAGCAGGAGATCGACGACGCCGTCCGCCGGGGTCGCGTCGAGCTCCTGGCCGCCGTCCTCCTCGGCCTGGCCGGGGCCCTGACCGCCTTCTCCGCCTACAAGGCCGCCCTCACCGACGGCGATGCCCTGGCCGGCTACACCGAGTCGTCGAAGTCGACGTCGGACGCCAACAGCTACTACGACGACTACTCCCAGACGTACCTGTCGGACCAGCAGATGTTCCTCGAGTTCAACCTGGCGGCCGTCGAGGACGAGACCCTGGCCCAGACGATCCGCGAGCGCTACTTCAGCCCGGAGCTCGAGGCCGCCACCGAGGTGTGGGGCGAGCTGCCCGACGACGAGACGCCGCCCACGCCGCTGGACCTCGACGAATACGTGGTGGAGTCCCTCACGGACTACGAGGAGACCAGCGCCCTCGCCGAGGAGCAGTTCGAGGAGGGGGCCACGGCCGACGCCGCCGGCGACAAGTTCGAGCTGGCCAACGTGTTCTTCGCCGTCTCGCTCTTCATGGCCGGTGTCGCCGCCCTGTTCCGCAAGCACCCGGTGCGCTACTTCGCCCTGGGCCTGAGCCTGATCTCCATGGTCCCCGGCATCCTCTCCATGATCGACGGCCAGAGCGCACTGGGCTGATCCACCCCCGCCCGCCGGTAGGCTGGGCGCCGACATGACGCCCCGCGACCGCCGACCCCGACGGGCCGCGGCGGTCCTGGGTCTGCTCGCCGGGCTGGCGCTGCTCCTCGGGGCCGTGCTCGACGGCGGGCTGTCGACGCCGACCCGCACCGATCCGGTGGGCGCCGCCGCCGCGGCCGTGCCCCACGGCGACCTCACCGCCGCGGGCACGGCCCAGCCACGCGAGGATCACCCGGCGTGGGGCCACTCCCTCTGGTCGAACCGCTCGGCCGCCCTGGCCGCCGGACTCGCCACCCTCGCCGTCGTCACCGCCACCCTGATCGGCTCGGCTCCGCTCGCCGGGCCCCGCCACCGCGCCCCGGCGCTGCTGGCGGCGCGCCACCGCGGTCCTCCGGTCGTCGTCTGACCCACCCCGCGGCTGCCCCTGGCGGCCGCCGCTTCCCGCCGTCCGCGGTGGGGAGCACCCTGACGACGACCGCCCCCGACCGACGAGGACGCCCGCCTCCGTGACGGCCCCACCGCCATGACCATCCTGCTCGCCCTCCACGCCGTGCTGGGCCTGGCCGCCATCGCCGGCGGCGACCGTCTGGGCCGGCGCGCCCTGTGGCTCGGCGCCGTCGGCCCCGTCGCCGCCGTCGCCTGGCTCCTCGCCGTGCTGCCCGGCGTGCTCGACGGCCGGCCGGTCGACGAGGTGGTGCGCTGGGTGCCGGCGCTCGACATCGACCTCCAGCTCCGGCTCGACGGCTTCGCCGCCCTGATGGTGGTGCTGGTCTCGGGCATCGGCGTGCTCGTGTTCGCCTACGCCGGGCGCTACCTCTCGCCCCGCGGCCCCGGGGTGGGCCGGCTGATCGGCCTGCTGACCCTCTTCAGCGGCTCGATGCTCGGTCTGGTCGTGGCCGACAACCTGATCGTCCTCTACGGGATCTGGGAGCTGACGTCGATCACGTCGTTCCTGCTGATCGGCAACGGCCACCGCGACGCCCGGGCTCGGGCCGCCGCCCTCCAGGCCCTCCTCGTCACCGGCGCCGGCGGGCTGGCGATGCTGGCCGGCTTCGTCGTGCTGGGGCAGGCGGCCGGGACGTACCGGCTGAGCGAGCTGCTCGCCGACCCGCCCGATGTCGGCACCGCGGTCGGCACCGCCCTGGTGCTGATCCTCCTGGGTGCCTTCACCAAGTCGGCGCAGTACCCGTTCCACGCCTGGCTGCCGGGCGCCATGGTCGCCCCCACCCCGGTGAGCGCCTACCTGCACTCGGCCACCATGGTGAAGGCCGGCGTCTACCTGATCGCCCGGCTGTCCCCCGCCTTCGCCGAGGTCGGGTTCTGGCGACCGCTGGTGGTCGGCGTGGGCGTGGTCACCATGGTGGGCGGCGGGCTGCGCGCCCTGCGCCAGACCGACCTCAAGCTGCTGCTGGCCCTGGGCACCGTCAGCCAGCTCGGGTTCATGGTCGCCGTCTTCGGCTGGGGGACGCCCGAGGCCACGACGGCCGGCTGCGTGCTGCTGCTCGGCCACGGCGCCTTCAAGGCCGCCGCCTTCATGGTCGTCGGCGCCCTCGACCACCAGCACGGCACCCGCGACCTCCGCAGCATCCCGCGCCCGACCGCGGGCTGGGGACTCGTGGCCGCCACCGCGGTGGTGAGCGCCGCCTCGATGGCCGGCGTCCCGCTCGTCCTCGGCTTCATCGGGAAGGAGGCCGCGCTCGCGGCCCTCCACCACGCCCCCGGCCCGGGCGCCGTGGTGGCCCTCCTCGGCGCGACCGCCGGGTCGGCGCTGACCGCCGGCTACAGCGCCCGGTTCGCCTTCGGGGCCCTCGGCCGGCTGGCCCGCCCCGACGCCGCCGCCGAGTGCGCGGCCGCCAGCCTCGGCCCACCCGCGTCCGCCCTCGCCCTGCCCGGCGCCGTGCTCGCCGCCGCCTCCGTCGTCCTCGGCGTCCTACCGGCGTTGGAGGACCCTCTGGTCGACGCGGCCGCCACCGCCCTCGACCGCGCCGTCGCGCCGGTGCACCTCGCCCTCTGGCACGGGCTCAACCTCCCGCTGCTCCTGTCGGGCATGGCCCTCGTCGGTGGCCTCGGCATCCACCTCGCCCGGCGCACGGTCGACCCGGTACTCGCCCTCGGCCACACCCCGGCCTCGTCGGCCGGCCTCTACGGCCTGGCGCTGCGGGGCCTCAACGCCCTGGCCGACCGCGTCACCGGGGTGGCCCAGCCCGGCTCGCTGCCCATCTACCTGGGTGTGATCGCCACCACCGCGGCCGTGATCCCGGGCGGGATGCTCCTCCTCTCGGGGCCCTCGTGGCCGGGCTGGCCCGAGCTGGTCGAGACGCCCGTCCACATCCCCGTCGCCGCCCTCGTGCTCGGCGCCGCGCTGGCCGCGTCGGTCGTCCGTCGCCGCTTCACCGCCGCCCTCTACCTGGGTCTCGTCGGCTACGCCATGGCCGGGCTGTTCGTGGTCCAGGGCGCACCGGACCTGGCGCTCACCCAGGTCGCCATCGAGACCCTCACGACCGTCCTGTTCGTCCTGGTCCTGCGCCGGCTCCCCGATCGCTTCGCCAGCCGCACCCCGCCGTGGCGCCGGGCCATCCGTCTGGCCGTGGCCGGCTCGGTCGGCGCCACCGTGTTCTTCCTGGCCCTGGCCACAGGGGCCGAGCACCCGCCCACGCCCACCTCCGACGCCATGGTCGAGCGGGCCTACCCCGACGGCGAGGGCCGCAACGTGGTGAACGTGGTACTGGTCGACTTCCGCGGCTTCGACACCCTGGGCGAGATCACCGTGCTCACCGCCGGTGCGATCGGCACCGTGGCCCTCGCCCGCGCCGGCCGACGGCCGCAGCGGGGCGATGGGAAGCCGCTACGGGGCACGGCCGAGCACGCCGTGCCCGACGCCGTCCCGCTGGCCCGCCTCGTGACCCTCGACGTGTCCGTGCGAATCGTGTTCACGGCGGTGATGGTGGGATCGATCTACCTGCTGTTCGCCGGGCACAACCAGCCCGGGGGCGGGTTCGCCGGGGGGATCGTCGCCGGCGCCGCCGTCGCCCTCCGCTACGTGAGCGGCGGGATCGACGAGGTCCGCCGGCTGTCCCGATCGCAGCCGTGGACGGTGCTGGGCAACGGCGTGCTGATCGCCGCGGTCACGGCGCTGGTGCCGCTGCTGCTCGGCGGGGCCGTGCTCGAGTCGGCGTCGCTCACCCTGCACCCGCCGCTCCTGGGGGACGTGAAGCTCACCTCGGTGCTGGCCTTCGACATCGGCGTCTACCTCGCCGTGGTGGGCCTGGCCCTGATGGTGTTCGAGTCCTTCGGCGACGACCCCCCGCCCCGCACCGCAGCCGTCGGCGCGCCCGGAGAGGACGCCTGATGTCGGTGCTCATGGCTTCGACCGCGGCGATCCTCTTCGCCCTCGGGACCTACCTGCTGCTCCAGCGCAAGCTGTCCCGCATCATCATCGGCGTCGGGCTGCTGGGCCACGGCGCCAACGTGCTGTTCGTCAACGCCGGCCGGCGGGGCCGGGCGCCGCTGATCGGCGCGGGCGACCCGGCCGACTTCGCCGACCCCATGCCGCAGGCCCTCGTGCTGACGGCCATCGTGATCAGCTTCGGCGTCACCGCCCTTCTCCTGGCCCTGGCCTACCGGAGCTGGGTGCTCACCGACGACGACGAGGTGTCCGACGACGTCGAGGACCGCTCGGTCGCCCGCCACGGCTACGCCGACCGGGAGCTGGCCGACGAGGCCGCCCTCGCCGCCGACCTCGAGGCCGCCACCGAGGACGACCCCGCCCCGCCCGCCCACCACGACGACGACGACCAGCTTCCCGAACTCGGTGGAGTAGGTGCCCAGAAACGGGCGTCTACTCCACCGAGTTCGCCGGGAGGGGTGGGGTCATGAGGGTGCTCCTCCCACTGCCCGTGCTGCTGCCGCTGGTCGCGGCCGCCATCTCGATCCTCGTGGGGCGGTCGCGGCGGTGGCAGCGCATCGTCAGCATCACGGCCCTGACGGCCGGGGTCGGCCTGGCCGTGGCCATCCTCGTGCGGGTCGACCGCGACGGCCCGCTGGCCACCCAGGCGGGCGACTGGCCGGCGCCGCTCGGCATCAGCCTGGTGGCCGACCGCTTCTCGGCCGTGATGCTGGTGGTGGCGTCGGTGGTGCTGCTGGCCGTGGCCGTCTACGCCGTGGGCCAGCCCGGCGCCGAGCGGCACCACGTCGGCTTCCAGTCCGTGTACCTCGTGCTGGCGGCCGGCGTGGCGGCCAGCTTCCTCACCGGCGACCTCTTCAACCTGTTCGTCGCCATCGAGATGATGCTGACCGCCAGCTACGTGCTCATCACCCTCGGCGGGCGGCTCGACCAGGTCCGCTCGGGCATGACCTACGTGGTCATCAGCCTGGTCGCGTCGATCCTGTTCCTGGCCGCCCTGGCCTTCACCTACAGCGCCACGGGGACGGTGAACCTGGCCGACCTCAGCGGCCGCATCGCCGAGCTGCCCGAGGGGGTCCAGGGCGGGCTGGCCGGGCTCTTCCTCGTGGTGTTCGGCATCAAGGCCGGGCTGTTCCCGCTCTACTTCTGGCTACCCGACAGCTACCCCACCGCCCCGTCGCCGGTCACCGCGATCTTCGCCGGGCTGCTCACCAAGGTCGGCGTCTACGCCATCATCCGCACCCAGACGCTGCTCTTCCCCGGCGTGCTGCCCACCTGGCTGGTGATGTCCATCGCCGGGGCCACCATGGTGGTGGGCGTGCTGGGCGCCATCGCCCAGGACGACGTGAAGCGGATCCTGTCGTTCCACATCATCAGCCACATCGGCTACATGCTGATGGGGCTCGGGCTGGCCACCGTGGCCGGGCTGGCGGGCGCCGTCTTCTACACCGTCCACCACATCCTGGTGAAGACCACCCTGTTCCTCACCGGCGGCCTGATCGAGCACAGCGGCGGGTCGAGCCGGCTGTCGAAGCTGGGCGACATGGTGCGCACCGCCCCGGTCATCGCCGTCCTCTTCCTCGTGCCCGCCCTGTCGCTGGCCGGGATCCCCCCGATGAGCGGGTTCGTGGCCAAGCTCTCGCTGGTCGACGCGGCCGCCGAGCAGCGGCAGTGGGCCATGGTCGGCGTGAGCGTCGGCGTGTCCCTCCTGACCGTCTTCGCCCTGATGAAGATCTGGACCGGCGTGTTCTGGGCCCCGGTCGAGACCGTCGCGGGCGACGACGGGCCGCACGCGGTGCCCGTCGGCGACGAGGCCCGGTCGCGGCTGGGCGGCCCGGTGCTGATGGTGGTGCCGACGGCGGTGCTGGCGCTGGGCACCGTCGTCCTGGGGCTGGCGTCGGGACCGCTGTACGACCTGAGCACCCGGGCCGCCACCGACCTGGTCGACACCCGACCGTACGTGGTGGCTGTGCTGGGCGACGATCGGGAGGGGGGCTGATGGCGCTGGTCGCCTACGCCGTCGGGCTGGCGCTGATCTGGGTGCTGGCGTGGGGCACGCCGACGCCGGCCAACGTGCTGGGCGGGCTGGCCGTGGCCGCCGTGCTGCTGGCCGTCTCGCCCGACTCCTGGTCGCAGCTCCGGCGGGCCCGACCCCGGCTGCGGCCCGTGGCCATCGCCCGCTTCGTCGGCTTCGTCCTCGTCGAGGTGGTGCGGGCCAACGTCGTCCTCACCCGCGAGGTCCTCAGCCGGGAGTCCGGCATCACCACCGGCGTGGTGGCCGTGCCGCTGCCCGAGTGCTCCGACGGCCTCCTCACCCTCGTCACCAACGTGTTGGCGGTGACGCCGGGGACCATGCCGCTCGAGGTCACCCGCCACCCGACGGTGGTGTACGTCCACGTCCTGCTTCTCGGCGACGCCGACCAGGTGCGGCGCGACGTCCAGCACCTCGCCGCCCTGGCCTACCGGGCCTTCGGCTCGGCCGGCGCCATCGCCGCCATGGACGCCCTCGAGCAGGAGAGCACGGCGTGATCCCGCTGACCTACGGCGTCCTCGTGCTGGCCTTCACCCTGTTCGCGGTGCGGATGGCCAAGGGCCCGACGCTGGCCGACCGGGTCATCGCCCTCGACGGGATGCTCGTCGCCGGGATCGGCGTCCTGCTGGTCAACGCCATGGACACCGGCCGGGGCGCCTTCCTCCAGGTGGCGGTGCTGCTGGCCCTGGTCGGATTCATCAGCACGTCGGTGATCGCCCGCTTCATCGAGGGGCGGGGCGAGTGAGCGAGCGAACCAGGCAGTGCGGATGTATCCCCGGCGGCGGAGCGTGCGGAGCCGTCGGAGATCGTCGGTGCTCGGCGTCGACGACTCGGGCGGTCGCTCTCCACGATCGAGGCGAGCACCGATGATCGGGCAGGTGTTGGCCTTGGGGGGCGCGGTGCTGACGCTGCTGGCGGCGATCGGCGTGCTCCGGTTCCCCGACGTGCTGGCGCGCATGCACGCCCTGACCAAGGCCTCGACGCTCGGCTTCGTGCTCGTCGCCGTGGGCGCGGCGGCCGAGCTGCACACCGCCAACGACATCACCTCGGCCCTGCTGGCGGCCGGGCTCCAGATCGTCACCCTGCCGGTGGCGGCCAACCTGATCGCCCGCTCGACCTACCTGGCCGAGGGCATCCCCCACCGCGTCGACACCATCGACGAGCTGGCCGAGGCCCGCGAGGCCGCCGACGCCGCCACCGACCCCCCGAACTCGGTGGGATAGACGAC
>DATHEV010000211.1:0-6080 GCA_035318405.1 Iamia sp. | reverse complement strand
CGCCGCCGGTGGTCCACGCCCCGAGCGCCGCTGTCGCCGCCCCGGATCGCCCCCGGCACGGTGGCGAAGTCGTCCCAGATCGAGCGCCCTCCCCCGTCGAGCTCCATGTCCCCTTCGACCTGGTGCGATGAAGAGGCCACGCCCCAGGTGAACCCCGGGGGAAAGGTGACGGGCCGGCTCACGCGCTCACGTGCGGATGGCGTCGCCGGTGGACGCGTCGAAGAAGTGGAGGGCGTCGACGCGCACGTTCACGAGAATGTCGGTGCCGGTCTGCACCTTGCTGCGGGGGTCGAACCGCCCGATGACGGCGGCCCGGCCCGCCTCGGCCTGACGTTCGAGGACGTCGACGGCGTGGGCGTCGGCATCGGCCGCGACCGTCCGGGTGTCGTCGGTGAGGGCCGGGCGGGCGGCGATGGTCATGTGCACGAGCAGCTCGGAGCCCAGCGACTCGCGCAGCTCGACGTGGGCCGTCAGCGGCGCGACCACGTCGCCCTCCCGGTGGCCGATGTCGTGGGCCTCGACGTCCTCGGGGCGGATGCCGACCACGACGTCGGACCCGACGAGACCCCGCAGCGCCGGTCGGCGGGCGAGCACCGTCTCCGGGATGGGCAGCACCTGGTCGCCCAGCCGCACGGCGAGATCGCCCGCCTCGCCCTTGCCCAGGGCCACGGCGCCACCGCCGGCGACGCTGCGACTGGCGGCGACGCCCGCGTCGGCGAGCTCTGCACCCGCGACGATCGTCCCCTCGATGAGGCTCATCGACGGCGAGCCGATGAAGGCGGCCACGAAGGTGTTGTCGGGGTCGGCGTAGAGCTCCTCGGGCGGGGCGACCTGCTGGAGGCGGCCGTCGCGCAGGACGGCCACCCGGTCGCCCATCGTCATGGCCTCGGTCTGGTCGTGGGTGACGTAGATGGTGGTGGTGCCCAGCTCGCGCTGGAGCCGGGCGATCTCGGTGCGGACCTGGACCCGCAGCTTGGCGTCGAGGTTCGAGAGCGGCTCGTCCATGAGGAACACGGCCGGGTCGCGCACGATGGCCCGCCCCATCGCCACCCGCTGGCGCTGGCCGCCCGAGAGCTGTGCCGGCTTGCGGTCGAGCCACTGCTCGAGCTGGAGCGACCGGGCCACCTCGTCCACCCGCGACGCGATCTCGGCCTTGGGCCGGCGGGCCAGCTTGAGGGCGAAACCGATGTTCTGGGCCACGGTCATGTGCGGGTAGAGGGCGTAGTTCTGGAACACCATGGCGATGTCGCGGTCCTTGGGCGGCAGGTGCTCGACGGACCGGTCGCCGATGAGCAGCCGGCCGTGGGTGACGTCCTCCAGCCCCGCGACGCAGCGCAGCGCCGTCGACTTGCCGCAGCCCGAGGGCCCGACGAGAACCAGCAGCTCGCCGTCGAGGACCTCGAGCGAGATGTCCCGGATGCCGTAGGCGCCGTTCGGGTACTGCTTGCTGACCTGGTCGAGGGTCACGGAGGCCATTCAGACCGTCCTCTCAGAGTTGGCCACGGCTAGCCCTTCACCGAGCCGGCCAGGAGGCCGCGCACGAAGTAGCGCTGGAGCCCGAAGAACACGGCGACGGGCAGGGCGATGGACACGAAGGCGGCGGCGGTGAGCAGGTGCCAGTCCTGGCCCCGGGACCCCGACAGGGTCGCCAGCCGCACCGTCATGGGGGCGGCGTCCTGCGACGTGCCCAGGAAGGTGGAGGCGACGAGGTAGTCGTTCCACACCCACAGGAACTGGAAGATGGCGAAGGCGGCGAGGGCCGGCACCGACAGCGGCAGCACCAGTCGCCAGAAGATGGTCGGGTGGTCGGCCCCGTCGATGCGGGCCGCCTCCATGAGGTCGGCGGGCAGGCCGGCGATGTAGTTGTGCAGCAGGAAGATCGCCAGCGGCATGCCGAAGGCGATGTGCGTGAGCCACACCGACGTCGGCTTCCCGGCCAGGTCCAGGTCGGGGAACAGGGTGAAGGTCTCGCCGAAGGCGCTGATGTGGGCGCCGCCGGTGGACAGCTGGAGCAGCGGCACCAGCGACATCTGCAGCGGCACGACGAGCAGGCCGACCACGAACACGAAGATGCCCTTCCGGAACGGGAAGTCCATCCAGGCGAAGGCGTAGGCCGCGAAGGCGGCGAAGGCCAGCGGGATCAGGGTCGCCGGGATGGTGATGGCCATCGAGTTCAGGAAGTGGCCCCACATGTTGGGGGCGTCGGTGCCGGACGTGGAGAAGACGGCGTCGTAGTTGGCGAGCGTCAGCGACCGGTCGGCCACGACGGTCCACCAGCCGCTGGTCTTGACCTCGTCCTCGGGGCGGAACGACGACACCAGCATCCCGAGCGTGGGCAGGCTCCAGATGGCGACGAGGCCCCAGAGCACGAAGGTGGGCAGAGCCCGCAGGCGACGGTAGGCCCGCGCCGTCGCCGGCTCGCCGAGCGGCTCGTCCGCGGTGAGGCCGGGCGCCGCCGCCTCCACCGGATCGATCGGAGTCATGCCACTCCTTCCCGTCGGACGCGGGCCACGTTGAAGGCCATCAACGGCAGCACGGCGATGAACAGCAGCACGGCGAGGGTCGAGCCCTTGCCCAGCTCGCGGCCGATGAAGGCCTCCTGGAACATCTGGTTGGCGATGACGCTGGTGCCGAACTCGCCGTTCGTCATGACCTTGACGATGTCGTACACCTTGAGCACGGTGACGATGAGGGTCGTCACCACGACCACGAGGGTGGGGCGGATCGACGGCAGCGTGACCCGCCAGAAGATCTGGCCCTCGGACGCCCCGTCGACCTGTGCCGCCTCGACCAGCTCGTGGGGGACGCCCTTGATGGCGGCCGACAGCAGCACCATGGCGAAGCCGGTCTGGATCCAGATGAGGATGAAGATGAGGAACAGCGAGTTCCACGGCCGGTTCTGGATCCACGCCTGCGGCTCGCCGCCCGCGCCGACCCACACGCCGTTGAGCAGGCCGATCTGGTCGCCGCCGGCCGGCACGAAGGCGTAGACGAACCGCCAGATCACGCTGGCGCCCACGAAGCTGATCGCCATCGGCATGAAGATGAGCGACTTGGCCACCGACTCCCCCGCGGCCCGGTCGGCCAGGGCCGCGATGGCGAGCCCCAGCACCGTGCTGAACCCGGTGACGAAGACGACCCAGAAGAGGTTGTTCCAGATCACGCCCCGCAGTGCGCCCATCATGGCCAGCACGAAGAGGGCACCGGTCGTACTGAGGGACACGACGGGCACCGGCCCGCCGGCGTCGAGGCCCCGGCCCCGGACCGGCCCCCGCAGCACGACGTAGGCGACGGCGACGACGAGGATCACGGCGGCGATGAGGAAGAGGCGGCTGGAGAAGATGGCGCCGGCGTTGTCGAGGCTGAAGACGTCCGAGTCCCCCAGGATCGTCCGGTAGTTCTCCAGGCCGACGGACTCCTCGCCCCGGCGGCTGCGGAAGCTGAGGTAGATCGTCCGCACGGCGGGCACGACGAGCCCCACGAAGAGGAACGACAGGGCCGGGAAGAGGAAGATGGCCGGCCGCCACCGGTCGGGGATGCGGCGGGCCCGCTCGGGCGACGGCTGTCGGAACCGGGCGCGCAGGGCGCCGATCCCGGCGCCGACGATCGCCCCGCCGACGGGCCACAGGGCCCCGCCCTTGAACCAGCCGCCGCTGTTGGCGAGCGCGCCGACGGGCACGCCGACCACGGCACCGGCCAGGACGGAGTACAGCGTGAATCGGGTGCGGGCCAGGTCGACGACGGCGTTGGCCGCCACGAACAGGCCGATGGTGCCGCCGACGAGGGCGACGACCTGGAGGAGAGTGGTGAGGAGCCGGGCCATGGGGGGGTCAGGGGCCGCCGGGGCCGCCGGAGGTGGGCCCGGCCCTGCGGCCGGGCCCACCGCAGCGGGTCAGGAGGGCCAGCTCTCCTCGACCGAGGTGAGGGCCTCCTCGACCGTCTTGTTGCCCGACACGATGTCGACGGCGGCGGTCCAGAACGTCCCGGCGCCCACGGCGCCCGGCATCAGGTCGCTGGCGTCGAAGCGGACCGGGTCGGCGTCGGCCAGGATCCCGGCGAAGGTCTGCTCGATCTCCGACGGGTAGAGGCTGGTGTCGGTCTCCTGGTTCGGGGCCAGGAAGCCGCCCACGGGGGCCCGGGCGTCGGCGTACTCGACGCTGCCGATGAACTCCAGCACGTCGAGGACCTCCTGCCGGTCGCTGAAGGCGACGGCGTAGATGCCGCCGCTGAGGGTGACCTGGCCGAAGTCCTGGTCCTCGAAGGTGGGCAGGTAGAAGGCGTTGACCGCCCCGTCCTCACCGATCTCGGTGCCCTCGGGCCAGTTGGCGGCGTAGAAGTTGCCCTGGCGGTGCATCATGCACTCGCCGTCGAGGAGGGGGAGGCCGGCGTCGGCGAACGGCGTGGCCGCGATGTTCTCGAGCCCGCCGTAGACCATGCCCTCGGTGGACCACAGGTCGTAGACGTACTGCACGACCTCGATCACGTCCGGGTCGTCGAACGGGATCTCGTGGGCCACCCACTGGTCGTAGACGTCGGGGCCCTTCAGCCGCAGCATGAAGTCCTCGATCCAGTCGGTCATGGGCCAGCCGGTGGCGGCGTCGGAGCCGATGCCGATGCAGAACGGGGTGTCGCCGTTGGCGATCATGTCGTCCGCCATCGAGAGCAGGTCCTCCATGGTCTCGGGCACGACGTAGCCCTTCTCCTCGAAGGCCGCCGGGTCGTACCAGACCAGGCTCTTGAGGTCGGCCTTGGCCGGCACGCCGTAGAGGTCACCATCGATGGTGGCCCGCTCGAGCAGGCCCTCGGGCAGGCCGGTGAAGGTGTCGGCGATCTCCGAGGGGATGGGGACGAGGTCCTCCTGGAAGTCGGCGATCTTGCCCGGCTGGGGGAAGAAGCCGATGTCGGGGGCGTTGCCCCCGTCGACCTGGCCACCGATCTGCTCCTCGAAGCTGCGGTCGCCCGAGTACTCGATGGGGATCCCGGTCTCCTCCTCGAACGCGGCGAAGGAGTCGGCGAGTCCCTGGGCCTCGACCTCGACCTCGGGTCCGGCCATGGTCACGACCTTGTCGCCACCGCCGCCGCCTTCATTTCCGCCTCCGCCGGCGCTCTCGTCGCCGTCGTCGTCATCGGCACAGGCGGCGCCGAGGAGGCTGACCGCCAGTGCGATGGTGAGGAGGGTCCGTGCCGGCCCTCGGCGTCGTCTGTCCATGGGTGATTCCTCCTGGTGGGGTGGATCAGGTCGGTCCCGCGCCAGGGGGGCGGGGGCCGGTGGTGGACCGCACCACGACCTCGAGCGGGAGCTCGTGGACGTGGACGGCGGGGGTCGTGTCGCCGGCGAGCGCCTCGAGGAGGAGGCGCGTCGCCAGCTGCCCGCTCTCGAAGAGGGGCTGGCGGACGGTGGTGAGGCCGACGTAGGCGGACAGCTCGATGTCGTCGAAGCCGATCACCGAGAGGTCGTCGGGCACGTGCCGCCCGAGCGACCGGACGGCCTCGATCACGCCGAGGGCCTGGACGTCGGCGGTGGCGAAGACGGCCGTGGGCGGGGCGGCCTGGCGGAGCAGGTCCTTGGCGATCGCCACGGCCACCTCGCGGGCGTGGGTGCCGTAGCGGACGAGGCTCTCGTCGACCTCGACGCCGGCGTCGGCCATCGCCTGGCGGAAGCCGAGCTCGCGGTGGTCGGCCGAGGTGAACCCGAGCGGCTCGTCGGGGTCGCCGCCGATGAAGGCGATGCGCTCGTGGCCCAGCGCGAGGAGGTGCTCGGTGGCCATGCGCCCGCCGGCGACGTCGTCGACCACCACCGATGACACGCCCTCGGCCACGGCGTCGACCAGCACCACCGGGACGCCGGCGGCCACGATGCGGCCCAGATCCGCGGCTGGCGGCGGGAACGACATCAGCAGCAGCCCGTCGGCCCGGTCACGCCGGTCGAGGGTGCCCAGGAAGTCGTCGCGGTGGGCGACGGACTCGACGTTGAAGATCACGAGGTCGTGCTGGGCGCCGTCGAGCGCGGCGGCGACGCCCCGGAGCCGCTCCACCGGTGACGGCGTCGTGAAATACGGGACGACGACGCCGAGGGTCCG